>CAYUNA010000482.1:0-4231 GCA_964445895.1 uncultured Saprospiraceae bacterium
ATTGTTAATTGTTAATTACGGTTTTTAAAAACTGAATCGTTGCTTCAATGTCTGTAGCGATAACGCGATCATCTTCCAATCTTGAGACGACCTTTCGATAACGTTCTATTAAATTTTCAATCACTGGTGATGAGGTCAACGGTCGCCGAAACTCCAGGGCTTGCACCGCAGTCATGAATTCTATGGCGAGTAATCTTTCCACATTTTTGACAACCCGATAGGCTTTAGTGGCAGCATTGGCGGCCATGCTGACGTGGTCTTCCTGACCATTGCACGAGACGATAGAATCAACAGATGCAGGCGTACACAATTGTTTGTTTTGACTTGCGATAGAAGCAGCGGAATATTGGGCAATCATCAGACCAGAATTCAAACCTGGGTTGGTCACCAAAAACGGCGGCAAGTCACGCTGACCCGATATTAATTGATACAATCGGCGTTCGGAAATGCTCCCCAATTCGGATAAGGCAATCGCTAAAAAATCCAGCGGCAACGCCAAAGGTTGTGCATGAAAATTACCGCCCGACAGAATATCGCCATCTTCTGGAAATAGGTTTGGATTGTCCGTGACGGCGTTAATTTCGGTCGTAATCACTTTTTCTACATAATCAATCGCATCCTTGCTTGCCCCGTGTACTTGCGGCACACAGCGGAAGGCATACGGGTCTTGAACACTCGTCTTTTCTTGTTTAGCAATGTCGCTATCTCGTAAGGTTTTTCTAATAAATCGAGCCACCTCTATTTGTCCCTCGTGCGGTCGAATGTCGTGCAAACGCTTGTCAAACGGCGATAATCGGCAATTAAAAGCATCGACAGCAATAGCCGCATTGAGGTTAGCAATTTGGTATAAACGCTTCGATTCGAGCAGACAATAAACACCATAACCTGCGGAAAATTGAGTGCCATTTAATAAAGCCAATCCTTCTTTCGCCCCTAATTTTAATGGTTTTGAAAATAAGGTATTCAACACATGTTGCGTTGGCATTTTTTGACCATTAGAATACACCTCACCGAGTCCAATCAGCGGTAAACTTAAATGAGCCAATGGTGCCAAATCACCCGATGCACCTAATGAACCCAATTGAAAAATAACGGGTAAAATATCATAGTTGTAAAAGTCAATCAATTTTTGAATCGTCTCCATTCGAATCCCTGAATAACCATAGCTAAGGCTTTGAATTTTCAAAAGCAGCATGATTTTAACGACTTCCTGCGGCACTTCATCACCCGTACCACAGGCGTGAGATTTGACCAAATTGTGCTGCAAAGTCGTCAAATCTTCTTCAGAAATACGGACATCACACAATGAACCAAAGCCCGTGTTAATGCCGTAGTGCAACTTATCCGATTCTGCAATTTTTGCTTCTAAAAAGTCGCGGCATTTTTGAATGCTTTCGGTACTTTCGGCGGATAATTTCAATTTAAAATGTCTGTTTAGAATACTTTCAACAGTAGACAAAGTGAGGTGTTTGGAGCTGATGTGGTGGATATTGGTCATGTATGTTGGTTGTATTTTTTACTAAAAAAAAGTTAGGAAGGACAAATTTAGAAAAATGGTGGTAGGAATTTCAGAAAAAGGACTTTTTTGAAAATAAGAGACTATTTTTATACTAAAAAAATAGTTATAGAGTTTATTAGGAACGCGAAATAAATAAATTGACATTCTTGCTAACATTTCGTTGTGCGCCTGTTTTTCCCCTTTGAGAACCCCGAGGTGCATACCGCAAAAACAGACTGAAATGGGGTGATTTTGCACCGCATTTCATTGAATTAAAAATTCAGGATGACTCCTGTATGACCCAAGCAATTTTGTCTAAGTACATATTATAATAATTCAAATTTTTATATCGGGATAATAAATTTTACATTTGCAAAAATGAGTCGCTAACTTTTTGAACAGAACAATGTCGTACTTGTTTTCAGCAATATATAAATACACTTTAGAGTTTTTCCTAAAACTCTTTTATACACCAACACACCTGCAATAATGGATAAAATTAAAATTCTTTGGGCGGACGATGAAATTGATTTGCTCAAGCCCCAATTGATGTTTTTGGAAAAGAAAGGCTACGAAGTCATCACCGTCACCAACGGTCACGATGCATTGGAAGAAGTGGAAGAAAATAACGACATCGACGTGATATTTTTGGATGAAAGTATGCCTGGATTGACTGGGTTGGAGACACTCGAAAAAATCAAGGAAAATAATACCTTGATTCCTGTAGTGATGATTACCAAAAACGAGTCGGAAGATGTGATGGAAGAAGCATTGGGTTCACAAATTGCCGATTATTTGTTGAAACCCGTCAACCCCAATCAGATTTTATTGACCCTAAAAAAAATCATTGATAATAAACGATTGGTGCGCGAGAAAACGACATCAGATTATCAGCAGGAATTTCGGCAGTTGATGATGGATATTAACAGCGGTTTGGACTTCACAGAATGGGCGGATATTTATAAAAAACTAATCAGCTGGGAAATTAAAATGGATGAGTCGCAGTCGGTCGAGATGGGCGATATTCTATCCATGCAAAAAACGGAGGCAAACGCTGCTTTTTCTAAATTTGTGGAGCGCAATTATCTCGATTGGGTCAATGGCAAAGGGGATATTCCGATTATGTCGAACAACCTCATGCGACGAAAAGTATTCCCTCAAATGGATGACAAAGTACCAACAATCATGCTCCTTTTGGACAATTTGCGGTACGACCAATGGAAGGTTTTAGAACCAATCTTTGCGGAAAAATTTCGAGTGGAAGAAGAAGATTTTTTCTACAGCATTCTACCAACTTCAACACAGTATAGCCGTAATGCAATTTTTGCAGGCTTGATGCCTTCTGAAATTCAGCGTCACTTCCCCGATTGGTGGCTGAATGACAACGAGAAAGGTGGTAAAAATATGCACGAAAAAGACTTCCTGGGCGAGCAAATTGACCGTGTTTTCCGCAAGCCTGTCACCTATGATTATACCAAAGTGACGAATGTTGCTGCCGCAAAACGAATGACGGATAATATCCTGAATTTCCGCCAAAATGACTTGACAGTGATTGTCTATAATTTCATTGATATGCTGTCTCACGCGCGGACGGAGATGGAGGTTTTAAAAGAATTGGCAAGCGATGAAAAAGCATACCGTTCATTGACTAAATCCTGGTTTGAAAATTCGCCACTATGGGCAGCTTTGCAACGTGTGGCAGACTCTGGTGAAGTACAATTAATTGTCACGACTGACCACGGAACGATTCGGGTCAATACGCCTTCGCGAGTAGTCGGTGACCGCGAAACGACAACCAATTTGCGGTATAAAGTTGGACGAAACCTACAGTACGAACGCCGCGATGTCTTGGAGATAAAAGACCCACACAAAGGCTTTTTGCCACGACCAAATGTGAGTTCGACCTTTATTTTTGCCAAAGAAGATAAGTTCTTTTTGTATCCAAATAATTACAACCACTTTAACAATTATTACAAAAATACTTTTCAGCACGGCGGAATTTCGTTAGAAGAAGTAATTTGTCCAGTGATTAAGTTGCGGTCGAAGTAAAGGGAATTTCTCTAGGTGAAAACCTTAAAACGTACTCAATATGAATTCGAAAAATATCCAAACCATCGTCTTTGACCTCGGTGGCGTACTCGTCGATTGGAGTCCTAACTATGTTTATGAAACCTTAATTCCTGATGCCGAAAAGCGCAAATGGTTTTTCGATAATATCTGCACTTCCGACTGGAATGAAGAACAAGATGCAGGACGACTTATCCAAACAGCGACAGCCGATTTGGTTGCCCAACATCCTGAATATAAAGTAGAAATCGAAGCTTTTTACGGACGTTGGGAAGAAATGTTGAAAGGGCAGATTGATGGGACAGTTGAGATTTTAAAGGAATTGGTGGAGGCAAAAACGCATCGTATTTATGCTTTGACGAACTGGTCTGCAGAGACTTTTCCAGTAGCCTTGCGGCGTTTTGAGTTTTTACAGTGGTTTGAGGGTATTGTGGTTTCAGGGACGGAAAAGACGCGGAAACCTTTTGCTGATTTTTATCAGATTCTATTTGACCGTTATGATATTGACCCTGCGACAGCGGTTTTTATTGATGATAATGCAAAAAATATAGTCGGGTCAGAGGCTGTTGGCATGCGGGCGATTCATTTTAAAAATCCAGCGCAACTGCGGGAAGAATTAACAGGATTAAAGCTTTTATAGAAGATGTTAAACATGGTGATTTTTTA
>CAYUNA010000483.1:0-4230 GCA_964445895.1 uncultured Saprospiraceae bacterium
TTAAAAGACACAAAATTAATATTTTATCGTACAAAAATTCATTCTTTATACTTCTTAATGACCAACGATGAGTTCGTCCCTCCAAATCCAAACGAATTACTCAAAAATAGGTCCATCCCCTGATGCAGTGTTTTATCGGCAATATTCAACTTTGCGGAAGCCTCATCCGGGTTTTCAAAATTGATATTCGGCGCGATAAAATCATGATGCATCATTAGTAAACTATACACCATTTCACTCGCGCCTGCCATCCAACATTCGTGTCCCGTCATGGATTTTGTGCTACTTACAGGCGGACGGCTGTCGCCAAAAACGGTATGCAATGCCTCTGCTTCCGACTTATCACCAACGGGCGTGGAGGTCGCATGTGCATTAATGTAATCAATATCTTTTGCCAAGATTCCAGCGTCTTTCAATGACATCTGTAATGACCGAACGGGACCTTCGACACTTGGTGCAGAAATATGTGCTCCATTCGACGAAAATCCATATCCAACTACTTCGCCCAATATCATCGCCCCTCTTCGTTTTGCACTTTCCAAACTTTCCAAAATTACCGTCGCTGCCCCACCACTCGGTACCAACCCATCGCGGTCGCGGTCAAACGGACGTGATGCTTTTTCTACTTCTTCCCGTATCGAAAACGCCGACAAACCATCAAAATTCCCCATCGCATATTTATTGACTTCTTGTGCGCCGCCACATACAATCATTTCTTGCAAGCCAGTCCGTATCAATAAATACGCCATTCCAATGCTATGCGACCCACTCGCGCAGGCAGCACTGATGGTAAAATTGATGCCCCGCAATTTGAAAATCGTGGAAATATTCATATTCACCGTAGAGTTCATTGCCTGAAAAATCGAGCCTGAACCAATTAACGTGGTGTCTTTTTTATCCCGCACAATATCCGTTGCTTCCACTACCGCTTTTGCCGAACTGTCATTTCCATAAATGCAGCCAACTTCGTTTTCTTCAAAATAGCCGATGTCTAAACCGCCCATTTTCAAAGCTTCCGCCGTCGCCATATAGGCGTATTCCGCTTCTTCTGATAATTGGATGCGCTCTCGTCGCTTTAGGATACCTTTCAGTTTAGGGCGTTCAATTACTCCCGTCAAACCTGACCGATAGCCAAAATCTACCCGATTTTGGTCGTAACCAATACCAGATTTTCCTTTGAAAAGGGAGTCTCGTACTTCGTCCAAGTTTTTGCCGAGACAAGAGTAGATGCCCATTGCTGTGATGACGACTCGTTTCATAATAGTTTAAAATTCAAGGTTTGGGGTTAAGTGCCGCGGTGTAATTTGAGAATGAGCATACAAGAGTTTTGAAAACTTTTGTATTTTTAGGTGCGGTGTATTTTACTCAAATCAGGTATAAAGCCCTCCATTCACCGAAATCACCTCACCCGTCACATAACTTGCTCCTTCTGAGGCCAAAAAACCAACAACTTTCGCGACTTCTTCCGCTTGTCCAAACCGCCGCATCGGAATCAACGCCTTGTATTTATCCTCTTCAATATCTTCTGTCATATCGGTTGCAATAAAGCCTGGGGCAACACAATTCACCGTAATTTTTCGCCGTCCCAACTCTTGTGCCAATGCTTTACTGGCGCCAATGACACCTGCTTTGGCTGCCGAGTAATTCGTCTGGCCTGGCATACCTTTAATACCTGATAGCGACACTACATTCACGATGCGTCCGTAACGGTGACGAATTAAATGTTTTAACAGCACATTGGTCACATTATAGAAACCACCAAGGTGAATGTCCAACACTTGCTGCCAATCTTCTCGTGGCATCAACACCATCAGATTGTCTTTGCGAATGCCTGCATTGTTGATGATGACTTCAATGACTGCGCCTTTTGGTTCGCGGTCTTTATTGGCAATGACCCAATTGTCGAGGGCAGTTTTCGTTGCTTCTGCGTCGGCTACATCAAATTGTAAAATTTCGCCACTACCGCCATTTTCCTCCAGTAATTTTTGGGTCTCTTTCGCCGCTGCTTCGTTGCTGTGATAATTGATGAGTACGTGGTAGCCCATGCGACTCAATTCCTGGCAGCAAGCTCGTCCGATACCGCGAGAACCACCGGTGACTAATGCGTATTTCATAGTTTAAAGATTAGATAGATTTTTGACGCTGATGACGCTGATTTTTATGATTTTCGCTAATTTATAAATTAGTGTTATCTGGCCACGAGGCACTTAACAGCAGGTCTAATGTTGAACCGTAACTGTTTTTACCTTCTTTTCTATTAAAAATTCTTTCACCTTTTTAATATCCTCATATATAGTCCCGTCCTCCACAAATGCAGGAAAAACTGCTCTCATTTCTTCATAAAATGCTCGTGTTGTCGGAGCGATTTTATGCTGTATATTCAGGCAGTCAATCGCCTGTAAAATCGTCATAAAATGAATGGACAGTACTTCAAAAGTATTGTCAATCACTCGATACGTCATCATTGCGGCGTTAGCCCCCATACTCACAATGTCTTGATTGTCGTTATTGTTGGGAATACTGTGGACATACATTGGATTGGAGAGGGTTTGGTTTTCCGCAACTGTCGAAACAGCAGTGAATTGTGCGCCTTGCATCCCAAAATTCAGCCCCAACGTCCCCATATTCACAAACGGCGGCAGGATGCCATTTAGTTTATCATTCAGTAGGTAATTCAGCTGCCGTTCTGCCAACATAGATAGCTTCGTTATGGCAATTTTTAATTTATCCATTTCCAAAGAAATATAGTCTCCGTGAAAATTTCCACCATGAAAAACATTCTCATTTTCGACATCGACAATAGGGTTATCATTGGCAGAATTCAACTCGTCGGTCACTATTTGTTCTGCATGATTTACAGTATCCAATACAGGACCTAAAATTTGCGCTACACACCGCAGCGAATAAAACTCCTGTACCTTATCATCGACTTTTTTGACGCCATTTAATTTGATAGCATGCTGCTGATTGTACCGTTGCCGAGTCCGTTGGCTACCTTGTAGAATATTCCGCATCATCGCCGCAATCGTTTGTTGTCCACGATGCCGTTTAGCTTGATTGAGTTCTTTTGAAAAATGGTCATCATATGCTTCCACAATCTCCGTCACCATCGAGGAAGCCAAAACCTGCAAACGCAATAACTCTTTGGCATTCAATAGATTAACTGCGCTAATACCTGCCATCGTCGAAGTCCCGTTAATCAACGCCAACCCCTCGCGTAAGTGCATTTTTAAGGGTTGAATAGTCAATTTTTCAAAAACAGTTTTCGTTGGTTGAATTTCGTTTTCAAACAACACTTCTCCCTCTCCAATCATTGTCAATGCCAAGTGTGCCAATTGTACCAAATCTCCACTCGCCCCTACTCCGCCATGTTCATAAATTACAGGACGAACATCCTCATTTATCAATGTTTTTAATAGTAAAATTGTATCCTGATGTACACCAGAATATCCTTGCATTAAGCTTCCCAAACGCGCCAACAATGTAGCTTTTAAACAGTCTGCCGGCAGCACATTTCCAGTACCCGCCGAGTGGCTACGAATTAAATTATATTGTAATTGTTTAGATTGGTCAGCTTTGATAATATAGGGTGCCATCGGTCCAAATCCCGTATTGACGCCATAGATGACCTTGTCTTTAGAAAAGTCTTTTAAGAAAGAAAAACTACGATTGACTCGTGCCAATACCTCATCCGTTAACGATATTTTCGCAGATTGATACAACACTTGTCGAAAATCTTCCAGCGTAATATCTTGATTACCTATTTTTATTCCTTGTCTCAAATTTTCTGTTTTCGATTACTTTGTGGCTGCATAAGGAACGCGAAATAAATAAATGCAGATTCTTGATTTCGCGTTCCCTAGTGACAAAATTAAAGTAATTTATCCTAAAAATTCATCCCGTTGATGATTTAACTTTTCTTTCACCTCGCCGTTGTCGAATTGCTCGTTTTTGCTTCAACCAATCTGGCCAATCCGTGTCATCTTCCGCCGAGTAAGTACGTAACTCCTGTCCTTCTCCATTTTTCAACAAGTCCTCTTGCGTACAATTTAAAACTTTTGCAGCGGCAATGACCCCAGAATTTGCCGCACCAATAATGCCATGCGAAAGCGTTGCAGCGCCACAAAGGTATAAGTTTTCAATCTCCGTTTTTGCCGAAAATCGTAGTGGTCCCAATTGTTTTAAAATCATAGATGGCCCGTAGCTATTTCCTTCTGTTCCGTTGATATA
>CAYUNA010000484.1:0-4229 GCA_964445895.1 uncultured Saprospiraceae bacterium
TAAAAATCGTTGCATGGTTTGCATCACGCGACTATTTTTAAGAGGAAAATAACGAAAAAATATCCTCTCAAAATGTCCGCGTACTTATCCATAGTATGCATACTTCTCGACTCATTCATGTATTATTTTGTTGGCGTTTCTTCTTGTTCTAAAATAAAAAACTCTACTGATTTTGGCGAAAAATTCACGCCATTAACTTCTTTCGGCTGCTTGATTAGAGAAAGGGGAACGGTGTTGTTTTCAGCATTGCGTGCGATACCTTGAAAATTAGCTTCCAACAAAAAACTATCGGCTGTGATTTGATTAAACTTGGTTAAACCCACTACAAATTGCACCTGTACTTTAGCAGGAAATATCCGAATGCTGTCTGGCTGATTTTTTAAAGTGACGGGGACAAATAAAGTGTTTTCTGTAAATTCTTCTACTGCAATATCTACTTGTACGACTTCGGGCGTTAGAAAAACTTGTCCTTTTTCGGGAGCTTTCAGGCTGACTTTTTGTGAAAAATCTTCTTTTAAATTAATGGCTTCTACCCAATTTGTTTTCCAATGTGTCAGATTTTCCACCAAAGAAAACGGACCACTTACCAGCACAGAATCAGGCGTGAGGATGACGGAATCCAAATAGTCATATCCCAACTCAAATGATGGTGATCCATCAAAAAATACAGGTAATCTCTTTTCAAAACGCTCTTCATAATCCAATATAATATAGTCTTTTCCAAAACTTCGCTGCGCCAAACTGCTCACATCTTTAACCTCCAATAGCTTAAACATTTGCTCATTTATCCGTTTCACCATCTGGTCACGTTCAATCGTCGAAGCTGGAAAGGTATTTAAATCAAAGGAAACTTTTGGGCGTTTAGAGATGAAAAAATCGTACATTAAATTCCAGCCAGTTCCTTCCACTTGTGCCTCAAATTCTTTGGGTGGCAACTCTGCAAATGCTTTACCTTCGGGCAAGGTGTAGTCAATTTCTACAATGCGATCAGTAGTGTATATCTTCGACATTTTTACTACAAACCAAAAAATAGACGCGAAAATCATACAGACAATGAGTATCGCACGTTCTTTTCGAATGGTGATTTCGGCTCGTTTATTTTTGAAAATTTTGATACTGTCCATAAGACGGTTGAAATTTTAAACTTCCTTAATTTTTTTTAGCAACCGTAAGGTCTCTGGCAACGGTTCAATCCCAAATTCCCGTTCCAATACTTGCTCACATTGTTGAAATGTCTTAATTGCCATCGGTCGATTTCCTTTTTGAAAATATGCCGCCATCTGAATCCGATACGCATCCTCCCAAGCCGCGTCAATTTGCAACGCCAACTGTGCCAAACGAATGCTTTCCATTGGATTTTTTTCAATCAATAACTCTCCTAATGTAATATACGCACCGAGTGTCAACACTTGTAAACGCTCGCGTTCGTCACTTGACCAATCTTCATACAAGCGGTTGGGCAGGTAAGTTCCGTGATACAAATCTAAGGCTTCACGATAGGCAATTTCGGCAGTTTTAGAGTCGTTGGTTAGTGCTTGATTACCGATAGCGATGAATTGTTCGACGGCATCGGCATCTATCCAGATGTCCTTTAAGTTGAGTTGATACGTCACCCCTTGCCGTAAAATATAGCGAGGCTCGGTGCGACTTTTTCGCTCGGGTTCGATGGCTTTATTAATACCATGTAGTGCCACTTTGAAATTTTGGTCTCCTGCTTTTCCATCCACATCTTCCCATATTCTATCAATGATTTGTTCTTTGTGCAATCCTCGGCGATGCCGTGCCGTTACCAAAAACTGAAACAATTGGATAGAAGTATCGCGTCCCCAAGCCTTTGCAGCAATGGGCTCATTTTGGCGATGCACCAAAAAACTACCAAGTGTCTGCACCTGGATTGGTGCGGCTTCCCGCTTGGCTAACAAAGTTGATATTTGGTTGGTCAGCGACTCCATTTATTTTACTTTCTTGGACAGCGTATTCACTTTTTTATTGAGTGCAGTGATTTCTTTTGCCATTTTGGTCATCATATCCATCATCTCTTTATGGTCGGCTTTACTCGGGCCACGCCACTCATCAATTTCGAGTTTTCGACCTGTTTTTTCCTCAAATTGCTGTTCCAATTTATGCCCAAGTTCATCACCAACTTCTGTGATTTGTTGCTGAATTTGTGCGATTCCTTTCTTGGGGTCTTTGATGGTTTCCATGACCATTTTAGGCGTATTTTTCGCTACTTTTTTCCAAATATTGAAACTTTTTTCGAGAATACCTTCCTGTTCTTCGGGCGTTTTATCTTCAGTCGCAATCATGGTTAAATCTTGCAATTTGCCCTGAATAAATTTCATTGCATCTTCAAATTCAGAAAATCGTTTTTCATCGCCACCTTGTACATGACGAATATTGCCACGCCACTGCACCTGCGGTTCGCCCGCGTCAGTGTGGAATATTTTTTGGTTGAATCGTACCACGAAGGAGGCCGTTTCTTCTTTATTGGTTGCCATTGGATTGGATTTTTTTAGACAATACAGTAGACTTTAATGAGAGCAAAAGATGCCTTCAAGAATCGAAGGTTATTTAGTTCGCGTTCCTTACTAAAGACAAGTTTAAAAATGTGAAGTTAGGAAAAAAATAGAAAAGCCAATATTCGATCTTTAAAAAACTAAATCACACATTGCCTATTGCAATGCGCATTGTGGTCTTGAGCGTGAAAACGGTTTTGAGACGTTTTTTATTCAAAAACCGGACGAAAAAATGTCTGCTTATTGATATTTAACATTGAATCTTTTGACAAACAATTATCTGCCCAAAACATTAGACTATAAGCGGATAATAAATGGTATTTACGTTTTGTATTTGTTTTTTGCAGCATTTTCATATCTGCTTTAAAATTATTTAGCAATGCTTGTTTTTCCTTTTTTGTAGTAGCCTTTAATAAATTTTTAAGCAATCTAAACAGGAAGGCAAATTCTGAATTTAGGCGATTGTGTTTGATAATATATCGTTCTAAAGTAGGAATAACATTTTTTACATAAGTGTAATTTTGTAAGGCGTAATGGGAAAGAATACTGAAAATTTTGGAGCCAGTATAGTAGGTAATGTACAAATCTCGATCGACAAATCGCTCAAACATAGTTCCCCATTCTACTGCTTTATCATTTTGTCTAGTCGAATAATAAAGGTATTGAACCGCCAAAATCAGCATGAGGTCATTGGCATGAATAGTTTGTTTTTTTAAGTCCTTTACATAAGCAGTAATTTTTTCGACCAATTGCTCCAAGGTACTCTCACAACCATTACATATTACAAATAAATAGCTTTCTAACAGTAGTGTATCTCTTTCTCTTTGTCTTAATAAATCTGTTCGATGTGCAGGTATTTTTAAGTCCTTTATTAAATGAAAAGCCTGTTGGAAACGTTCTATTTGATTATTGTCTAAAAGCGCATGTAGATACTCACACATCCCTTGAATTTGCCACCCAGCATCATAAAATCCATTGGCACTCATGCCCTTTTGATGGATAAGTAATTCTTCTGCCCATTGCAAAATACCTGGAGTATTTACGATACTTCGGTTGCATTCTATTTTAATAAGGCAAAAATACCATCGAGATAATTCACAAGAAGGGGTGTTAAAAGACTGCATTAATGGATGCCCAATGATTTCCATATAACAATGTCCTGAATTGGTATGATTATCATATCCATATAACAAATTGTCATAATAAATTCGTTTATAAAGATGTTCGTATTGCAATTCTGTATCAAGCGCTTCTCCTAAAGATGGGATGGGAGGATTAATCGGTTGTCCCCAAGTAAAAAGACGTTGTTCCCAATGCTCTGTGACCAATAAAAACGATCCCCAATTGTTTCGCAAAGCAATTTTTTTTGCCTTTTCTAAATTTTTCTGGGCTTCTTGACGAAGCCCTCGAAATTCTAATATTTCAATATTTTTTAAAAGCTGTAACAGACTCTGATAATCTCCAAAATGAGAAGAAAATTCACGTAAACTTTTTAATACGAGCTTGAAAAGGTGATTTTTAGCGACCGAGAAACTATTGTGGTTATCACTATACTCAAATTTTTTAATCAATTTTTGCTCTGAATATTCTTTTTGATTAGCAATTGCATTAAACAACTGAACATACTTTGAATCTTTCCCACCTCTTACAGTTTGGTGAAAATGTCTGCGTTCAGTATGACTCATTGAATGAATTAAGGTAAATAACTTTTCC
>CAYUNA010000485.1:0-4215 GCA_964445895.1 uncultured Saprospiraceae bacterium
AATAAAAAATCCCGAATCTTCTGTTATCGAAGATTCGGGATGACTCATAGCAAAGAAGTATAAAACTCAAAAAAGCATTTGAGCTTAGTTTTTCCTCACAACAAGATTATTTTACGAAAATCATTTTCTTGGTTGCTACTTCATTTCTTGTCGCAACACTGTAATAATAAACTCCGCCGTTTGGCAAATCAGTAGGCAATAAGGTGATTTGATTCAATCCTTCTGTGCCATTGATTTTTGTTTCGTAAACTACTTTTCCTGCCATATCATTGATTAAAAGAGTCACTTCGCCCTCTGCCGCTAAATTGAAATTAATGGTTGTTTGGTCAGCAAATGGATTTGGTGTATTTTGATACAACTGAAAAGCAGAAGCGATATTTCCGTCGAAACTTAAGTTTACATCTTGCAATTCGCCATTGTTTCCGTAGGCTTCTGCGGTGGTAAACCGAGAGTTTAAAGACAATACTTCTGACAAGGAAACATCCGTTTTTGCCGTTAGAGTCAGGCGAATAAGCGCAGTCTCAGCAGCTAATTTCCGTGCGGTAGCTTCATTCCAACTTACGTTAATTGCTCCCTCTTCCATTTTGGTAAAACCAAAATTATCCATGGTCAATAAATCAGAATCAATATGCTCGAATACCACCTGATCCTCTAAGAAATTTAGCGTAAACTGGAATCCTAATTGATTAAAATCAGTTGCTTTTAATTCAATGGTTCGAGTTTCGCCAGCGTACATATGCTCATCAGAAACGTTTAAAATCAATGTTTCACTTGAACGGTCGTCAGCACCCAGCAAGCCATTGGAAGCCGCGCTGCCATTAACATCACCAATCTTAACACCGACAAAATCAGCGTCGTAGATATTCTCTTCTAAGTTATTGATATTGATGAATTCAGGCAAATCATCGGTAAATGGATTTTGCGGATTAATCCAAGTATAAGCTTGATCAATAAATCGCCATGAACTGTTATTGGGAAATTCGTCTTCTACTAATAAAATGACTTTTCGTAATTGCACCAAATCAAGTGTACTTATGCCTCCTGAATTATTAATATCAGCGGCAATCATTTTATATGGAGAATCCAAAATCTGTTCACCAATAATGTGCTTTTGGATTAGTACCAAATCGTAAGTCGTTACCCCATTTAAAATATCCATATTTTTCTGTGGCGTCACAGAATAATCTCCATCTACAGGCACACTAAAATTGTACAAACCATCCGTCAATGTCATATTGATTGAGTTCATTCCGCCATTAATATAAACTTCAACGTCTTGTATTGTTTCTACATTTTCAGTAGCCATCATACCAGCGATAGCAAACATTTGGTCAGCAGGCAAAACAGTAACCGTAAAGGCACATTCTACGTCATTGCCATTTTGGTCAGTTAACTCGTAAGTAACGTTAGTCTCTCCAAGCGGAAAGAAATCACCAGACTCCAAGCCATTGACTTCTGATAAGAAAATTTGATTCTGTGCACAGTTCTCCGTTGCAGTCGGTAATGACCAGAAAGCCGTTCCGCCATTCGTATCTGTTGCTTCTACGACTACATCGTTTGGACAGAAGGTCAATTGAGGGGGTGTAATATCCCAAACTTTTACAGACTGCTCACAAGTTGATTCATTGCCATTCAAGTCAGTAAATGTATAAGTTACAGTATATTGACCTGGAGGGAAAAACTGCGGTGCGTCGTTGGTAACAGAATTACTTCCAAAACCACAATTGTCCGTCACCGATTGAACCGGGTCTAACAAATAAGACGGGAACTGACAGCTATTGTCAAATGGAAACGGAGGGTTGTCCAAATCAACGGCAGCAGTGTATGCATGAAATGGTTGACCACATTGTACTGTAGGTCCTTCAACATCCGCAATAGTTACTGTTTGGGAACACTGTGTATCATTTCCACCAGCATCAGTTAGTGTCCAAGTTACGGTAGTTGTACCAACAGGGAAAAGAGTTGGCGCATTGCTTGAAACATTATTAATAGAGCAGTTTTCTGCAATAACTACTGGTGGCAATAATGGAAAAGCTGCGCCACAAAGACCTGGGTCATTGTCTGAATGAACCGGTGGACGACACAAAATAACAGCAGGAATTAAATCATTAACATTCACTGTTGCTACACATGTAGATTCATTTCCACTAGGGTCTGTTACAGTTAAAGTAACTACATTTGGTCCGATATTTTCGCAAGAAAAATCCAATTGACTCGCTTCCAAAACAAATCCGCAAGCATCAAACGATCCACCATCAATATCGCTTGGAACAATAGCACCTTCACCATTATCATCTAAATCAGCAGATACCGTTTGAC
The DNA here is from genome assembly GCA_964445895.1 of uncultured Saprospiraceae bacterium. Taxonomy (GTDB): domain Bacteria; phylum Bacteroidota; class Bacteroidia; order Chitinophagales; family Saprospiraceae; genus CAYUNA01. The sequence continues at coordinate 2,320 of CAYUNA010000485.1, forward strand.
AAGTTGCTATTGGGGCAACATTATCTTCTACAGTCACGGTAGCAGTACAGTCATCTGAATTATTGCCTGCATCTGTTACTGTCAGCGTGATAGTGTTGTCTCCTACATCTCCACAACCAAAAGTTGTTGTGCTTGCTGAAAAAGTAAGCGGTCCGCAATTATCAGTAGAGCCACCATCTAAATCAGCTCCAACAATTGTAGCTGCTCCCGCAGCATCCAGTTGAACAGTAATATCCATACAAACAGCAGTTGGTGCTTCACTGTCGGAAATCGTAACATTTGCCTGACAAGAGCCTGTCAATCCATTAACATCAGTAACGGATAGTGTTACCATTCCTGAGCCAGCATCGCCACAAGCAAAAGAACTTTGGGTTAATTGACCTCCAGGCACTACACCACAATTATCAGTAGCCGTATTCAAGACCTCAGCTACCGTCAGTGTACCTACACCATTCGCATCCAACTGAACCGTTACATCATTACAAGTCACCATTGGCGGCGTTTGATCTGCTACCGTCACCGTTGCCATACAATTATCTGTATTTCCACCAGTATCGGTAATAGTTAAAGTCACGGTGTTATTGCCAATATTTGAACAGTCAAAAGTGTTTGGTGAAACATCAAAAGAAACAATGCCTTGGTCATCTGTACTGCCACCATCTACATCTGCACCTGCGATTGTAACCATTCCATTGATACCCAACATAGCTGTTACGTTGCTACACACCACCGTAGGAGGCGTATCACTAACACAATCACCACTAACATTGCTAATCGTTAATGAAAACGCACTACCAAAGCAAGTATAGATAGTTTGTGTGCCATTGCTAGTAAAAACATCATCGTCAAAACTAAAAGCACCTGTAGCATCATTACTACCTACTAAAGTAGTTCCTGCTGCATCAGAAAACCAGTCATAAGCTGCATCTATCGAAAGATCCGTCACAGAACAAGAATTCATGGCATCAAAAACCAAATTATTAGGGTTAGGGTGATTTAATTCTATACCGTTATCAACTAAAACTCCAAGACTACCACCATTTCCGGTAGCAAAGTTGGCACTATTGTCATAATCATAAAAGCCATTGTTCGTTGCTGCATTCATGTTATTGATAGTGACTCCTCCGCCAAGTCCACCACCAGTAAACGTAATCAAACCATTATTTGTGATGTTAGACCAAGGAGCAGAAGTTGTCAAACCTTTAATTTTACTGCCTCCCAAATTGATAACCGCACAGACATCATTGACAAGCGTTAACGGGTCAGAAGTATTTAGTGCGATACCATCAGTCCCCACCGCGTTTATATTAATAGTACCAGAGTTGTTAATCGTACCATCAATTGCATCAGCTTTTGAAGTAAATCCTTTTTGTCCAGTGAGGTTAACGGTTGCTCCAGCTCCCACATTAAAAGTACCGCCTGTGCCTCTAAACTGAACAGCATCTCGGCTAGTACTAGTTGTAGCGTTGAACGTTCCAGAGGCTATCACAAGAGTGGCTGCATCAAGCCTAACCACATTACTTACAGTAGATGCTCCTGCGTTCAAAGTTTGATTGCCAATGTCTAGTGTTACCGTTGCGCCAGGACGAATGTCAAATAATCTGACAGTCGGAGAAGTTATAAAGGTAACGGTTGCATCGTTATTAAAACGAGCTTGTTGCCCCGCATTCGGTGTGCCAAAATTCCAATTGGCTGCATCTGACCAATTAGTTGTGGTGCCATTTCCAGTCCAGGTGACGACACTCTGAGAATGAGCAGAATAACCAAAAGCTATCAGGCTCAATAAGAGAAGAATTCCTTTTTTAAGGTTGTAACATTTTTCCATATCCTTGTATTTAGATTATAAAAAGTTATTGAAAAGTAGTAAGATTTAAGTGCCTCGTAGTAATTAATTCG
>CAYUNA010000486.1:0-4197 GCA_964445895.1 uncultured Saprospiraceae bacterium
CGCATTGTTTTTATTGGAGGTCGAAAATTTGCAATTTTCTCCCTCCTTAAAAACTAAAAAAACTTTTGTTACACTGTATTAATACATTTCCGTAAAGCTAAAATATACATTTTGAATAGGCTAATTTCCACTACCAATAGAGTTATTTATTTGACGAAGGTGGCTCAATTGCGGGATTAATCAAATAAAAAAAGCCCTACGCATGCGGCGCGTAGGACTTTTAAAAAAATCTCTTGCATTCCTTAGAAATATTAACAGACTCTAAAACAAGAGTATTATACTTTTTAGTTAAAAATGCAAAACTTCCCGCACATCTGCTTCACTTTTAATCTCTTGATCAATCACGGTCATTTCAAATTCATAACTGCCTTTTGGCTTGTTGATACGTTTGAAATCATCAGGGCGGAAAACGGCAATTTTATTATCTTCCGTCAGTAACCATAGAAGGTTATCTGAGCTTTTGTTATAATTCATTGGTGTCTTATCGGTAGTGTAAAAACGGACAACTGTATTGCGGCTTTTATCCACCAAATAAGCCATGCGACCAGCAAATTTATTACCATTTTTATCCACAAAACTCGCGTTAATCTTTTGCTCAAACGGTGGAATCGGTCGGTCACAATTCCAAATGCCCATCTCTGTCGCTTTAAAACGATTCACGACTTTGCGTTTGATGATGTGGTCAATTGCTTGATGGCTGTTACCTGCATTTTGCATGGCTGCCAATTCATTTTGAAACGCAGCTTCCGCCATTTCTTTTTCTTGTGCAAAACGGGCTTTAATCGCTTCTTTTTTATCGGCTAAAGTCGCTTCTCGTGCTTTCAGTTCATTTGAATATTTAGCAAATTCCTGATTGAAAGTTGCCAATGCTTTTTCATAATCTGCACCAGTCAAAACGGGGTTTACAATAACTTTTGTAGCAGATGCCCCATTAATTAAAGTAAATTCATAATCACGACTGTTGACTTTTTTTATGGTAATTCCATCAACTTGATTGTATTGTTGCGCAAACTTTTCAGCAGAAATACTGGATTGATTGCTTACTTTCCACAACATTTGCTCATATTCCTGATACAATCCTGCCAAATCACGTTCTGCTTGCTTTGCTTCTCCTTTTTCAGAGTCTGATAAGAAACGGTCATCAATTTCTGCACTCAAATCATTGAAATCTAACGCGAACACATTATCGGACCGTGTCGCTCTTTTGGGCTTCAGCGGTTCACTCGGCTTTGGTACGGTCGCTTCTATTTTCGACAATTCATTTGCTTCGTTCATTGCCAATAAATCCAATTTATCCGCGTGAGCTTTCTTCACCTCATAAAGCGGGTCATTTTCATCCAATTTCAAATCTTGTGGCTCTGCCACCAACTCCATATCATCTCGTTTTTGATAAATCCAATTGCGTTTTTCACTATCCAATTTATAAATATTGTAATTGGGTGGTACATTCAAATGAGCTGGTGCATTAATTGCAGAATGCAACTCCACGTCAATCGACTTCCCTGGTGCGAATTTCACTTTTTGACCATCTTTTTCTGCATAGATCTCCATCATACCCGCCGATTCCAAATTGTAAGTCGTCCCTGCTGAATCATATGTCATTGGGATTCCTGACAAGTAAAAATCAATGTAATCATGGTACTCTCGGTATTTAATCTCAACTTCGCCTTCCACCAATTCACCTCGGTCATTCACAAATGCTGCCGCCGGAACAACTAAGCGCGAACCGCTACGGTATTCATAGACGCCACCTTTATTTGCATTGATTTTATAGGAGGCAAACTGTGGTTTTGCCGACTCAATCGGTGACGAAACAAAGTCACGTGCTGCGAAAAATTTCGCCGACTCTGCATCATAATTACTACTACCTGCATTGAAATAAATCAACAAACCAATCATCGCCGCTGCAGCAGCACCTATATAATAGTATAGGGGGCGCATTTTACGAACTTTGGCAGTTTTTGGGGCAGGCTGCGTAGTTTTCTCCATTTCAAACTGTTTCAACAGGGCGTCGAAGTCCTGATGACGGGCGATGTCCTCGCTCGACAGTTTTTTTGGATTTAATTTTATATTGTAATGTTGTTTCATGCCTCTTTATTTAGTCTTATTGGCTATTCTCGAAGCGGCAGTTATTTCCTACTTACCCGACGCTGCGAATTTTTTAAAAGAAATCATCAGAATTTATTTAAACTTTACTACTGACTTCTTCTAAGTTGAATTCATTTTTTTAAAATAATTTTTTTCAATCGTTCCAGCACTCGATAAGTGCGGACTTTGGCATTACTTTCTGTTATGTCTAAAATATTGGCGATTTCTGCAAAAGGTCGTTTTTCAAAAAATCGCATTTCAATCACTTCGAGGTCTTTGGGTCTCAATTCTTCTAACGCCGTCAACAATAATTGTCGATGATTTTCAGAATCACCTTCCTTAATCTCCTCCATCATGTTCGACAGATTCGCGTCTTCTACGCTAACCACCCGATGTTTTTGAGTGCTGCGGTAGTGCTGCGCCACTTCATTACTGGCTATCCGAAATAACCAAGCGGAGAAGGGAACACCCTGATAAGAGTATCCCTCAATCTTTTTCATCGCTTTCATAAACACCTGCGAACAGATGTCAGCCGACAATGATTCATCTGTCGTTCTCTTGTAAATGTATCGGAAAATGGATTCATAGTATCGGGTATAGAGTGGCCTAAAAGCCGCAGGGTTGACCTGTGCTGCCTGGATTTCCTCCCATTCCGATTCCATCGCCTCCGTCGAAACAGTCCGATGAGATGTATTCATACGTGCATCATTTTTTACAAGAGTACGACTTATTTGCAAATTCAAAGAATTCAAATGATGAAAATTTTTGACTGCTGATTAATTTTTTAGAAAACTCAAGAAGTCTTTTGATTTAGTTACGCTTTAATGTCTCTTATAAATATAGAAAAAATCGTATATCTATATGTTCAAGAATTAAAAAATAAAATATCAAAGGTTGTTCTTTGACTGTTTCCTACACATAATGAATAAAACCGATAAAAGGAACAGAATTGAATTATTTTTTTTGAAAAAATTGGAAGTAGGGGAGATGCAAATTTTTTAAAAAAGAGAAAAAATAGATTATAATATTAAGAAAAGAAAGGGAATTAAGAGGAGAGAGAATATTTTTAGGATATAATTGTAAAAATATTAATATGTATATATTATTGAAAACCAATTGGTTGTGAAAACGATTTAGAAAAAAAAATATTTTTATTGTAATATATTCTTTTTTTTAATGTAAATGTCCGTATATTTGCACTACACTATTAAACTTAACACAAAAAACCATATACAGAACCACTATACCGTTTCAAAATGGGCTTAAAATTAAGCATTTTTTTTGAAACACGATTTAACACACTACTGAAACATTGTATCATGACAGCACACGTACATACATCTGCGTATCTGACGAACCGAACTTTCGAGACACTATCGTTAACGACGTACCGTAACCTATCGAACTTAGACTTACCGAACATTCTGAACGACACTAATTTATTGTTTTTCAAAACCTGACTTCAGCACCCTTCGGTGCGATAAAATTCCACGATTTTTTGTGGCTCATTTTGCTATAAATGACAAGCAGCATTTGTGTTGTATTTGTTTTTATGTCAAAACTGTGCCAAGATTTTTTACCATGTTAAGTAATTATTAAAAAAAATATTTTAAAAATAATTGATAATCAGTTAATTAAAGATTGAAAACGACGAATTTTGGTTGAATTTGGCGTGAAATTTGCAATTAAACTGTTAAAATAAGAGAACAATATATTAGTATCGAACAAGAACTTTGACCTTTTACACTATACCCGATTTTATTGAGTTTTTGAACATATATTTTGTAACTTATTAACATCCCATGTACATTATGATTCACTTTACAACTAACAACAAAGTGGCCTCTTCGGCCGTGTATTCTATTGAAGATTATAACCATGAAATAGCTAACAAAAAAAGAACTACCAATTCTAGTAATTTACTATTGGCTGGTATTATTATTTTTGGCTTGTGTGGCTTATATTTATCATTAGGCGGCGCTTAATTCCGAAGGCTCAAGGTCTAAGAACCATTTATTTTTGAAGCATTGTCATTCGTGACAATGCTTTTTTTATGATTAAGGAGCAGGAAATTAATATCCTACCCATTTGACAGGACTATTTTCCGTT
>CAYUNA010000487.1:0-4188 GCA_964445895.1 uncultured Saprospiraceae bacterium
GAGAATCGCTATTGAACTTGCAAAAAATAATTCATATTCTCAAAAATAATTTTTGCCGGATTAAGTGAAAATAGACATGTTCTTAACTTATTTCTTACCGACTCACCCTTCCACTCGCATCGCCATTCATTAATTTTTCCACCTCTTCTATCGTTGCCAAATTGGCATCGCCCAGAATCGTATGTTTTAAGCAGGAAGCCGCTACCGCAAAGTTGAGTGCTTTTTGATTGTCGTCGGGCCACGTCATTAATCCGTAAATCAAACCCTCCTTAATTCTATCTCCTCCCGCAACACGGTCCACGATATGTGTAATTTGGTAAGTAGGAGCTTCGTAAAGATTTTCCCCGTCATATAAGACTCCGGACCAGGAATTATGAGAAGCACTGATCGAGCCACGTAATGTCGTAATCACTTTTTTAGCTCTAGGAAACATTTCCATCAATTGCTGAAGAACAGACAAATATGCTTTTGCATCTACAGAGCCTCCTTGGGTAACATCAACGCCTTCAGGATGAAGTCCAAAATGCTTTTCTGCATCTTCTTCATTGCCTAAAATAACGTCGCATCCCGCTACTAAATCAGGCATGACTTCGCTGGGTTCTTTGCCGTATTTCCACAATTTTTTACGGTAATTCAAATCCGTAGAAACCGTAACTCCCATACGATTGGCTACCTGAATGGCTTCCAGACAAGCATCTGCTGCTCCCTGAGAAATCGCAGGTGTAATCCCTGTCCAATGAAACCATTCGGCATCTTCAAATACTTTTTCCCAATCAATCATGCCTTTTTGAATGGTCGAGATACTGGAATGTGCTCGGTCATAAACTACTTTACTTCCACGGCTGACTGCGCCTGTTTCCAAAAAATAGATGCCCAGCCGCTCTCCTCCACGGAGAATGCCTTTGGTTTCTACGCCTCTCTTTCGTAATTCCATCAAAGCACAATCGCCCAAGTCATTATTGGGTAAACGGGTAATAAATTCTGAATTCAGTCCGTAGTTGGCAAGAGACACCGCTACATTACTTTCTCCGCCACCATAAACTACATCAAAGCTATTTGCTTGTGAAAATCGTTGCCAACCCGGAGGACTCAAACGCAACATGATTTCACCAAATGTTACAATTTTCTTCATTAATTATATTGATTGAAATTTTTGATTTTTATAAAAAAATATCCCATTTAATTCCCGTTTCTTAAAGCCCAAACAAGCCTGGCATCCATAAAGAAATTCCTTCAAAAAAAGTGACCAGAAACAAGACCACTATCATCGCCACCAAAAACGGAATTAAGGGCTTGATAACTTCCGAAACAGAAATTTTTGCTACCCCTGCCCCCACAAAGAGAATTGTCCCGACAGGTGGAGTACATAAACCAATGCAAAGGTTTAAAACCATGATAATTCCAAAATGAACAGGGTCCATTCCCAAAGCAGTAACTACGGGCAAAAAGATGGGCGTAAAAATTAAAATAGCGGGTGTCATGTCCATAAAAGTACCCACAATCAACAGTGTAATATTAATTAGGAGAAATATTAAAAATGGATTACTGACCGTTTCTAATAAAAAACCTGTCATCAATTGGGGAATACTTTCAAAGGAAAATAGCCACGACATTGCCATTGAGGTACAAATTAAAAACATAACAATAGCGGTCGTTTTGGCACTATTCAAAAGGATTTGAGGTAAATCTTTAATAGAAATGGCGCGATAGCTAAACCCTAAAACCAAGGCATAAAAAACCGCAACTGCTGCGGCTTCTGTCGCTGTAAAAATACCTTGCACGATACCACCGACAATAATGACCAGCATTAATAAGCTAAAGAATGCTCGTCGAAAATCTTTCCATACTTGACTAACAGAAACCCGCTCCCCTCTGGGAAATTTTCGTTTGCGTGCTGTAAATGCTGCCACTAACATCAGCGCGAAGCCGACTAAAATACCGGGTAAATATCCGGCAATAAAAAGCGAAGCAACCGAAGCTGCGCCACCACTAGCCAAAGCATATACAATGAGGACATTGCTGGGCGGAATCAATAAGCCTGTTGTCGAAGCCGTAATATTCAAAGCGGCGCTGAATGGTCTTGGGTAACCTTCGTCCTCCATACGTTCTGTCATGACACTGCCGATAGCCGACGCTGCGGCTACAGCAGAACCTGAAATAGCACCAAATAACATCGCTGCCAAGGTATTGACATAAGCCAAGCCTCCGGGCAGACTCCCGACCATGGATTTAGCAAAATTGATGAGTCGATTGGCGATACCGCCCCGATTCATCAGCTCTCCTGCCAGAATGAAAAATGGAATGGCGAGTAAAGCAAAACTGTCTATTCCAGTAGTCATCCGTTGAGCTACCGTCGTGATTCCTGGTACTAGTGCAATATTTAATAAAATGGTCAGCGTAGTAGAAATACCGATACTATAAGCAACTGGAACACCGTATGCTAAGAGCACGAAAAAGCTGACAAAAAGAAGAATGATACTGATTATTTCAATGGACATAAGCTCGCTATTTTTACTTGTTTTTGGAGTTTTATGATTTACCGTAAAAAAAGAAATTGTGAACTGAAAAAAACATAATCAACAATCCACTTATCGGGACAATGGCATAGACATAACCCAATGAAACTCCCATTGCTGCTGATATTTGTCCTAGATAAAGCGTGGTATAAACCAGATTGCCTCCACCAATGACCATTACAACTAAGGCAAAAACAAACATCAAAATTTCAATAATCTGCATGCGCCTTTTCAATTGATTTCCATTTAATTTTCGGACTAAAAAATCCATGGATAAATGCTCTCTTTTCCCATTTAAGTAGGCTGCACCGAGTATAGACAACCAAATGAGCGCAAACCGAGCAAACTCTTCTGTAAAGGAATACGATTGACCAATAACGTATCGACTGAAGACCTGCCAAAGCACATCTACCACCAGAAGGGAAAAAATGGTCACTAATACGATTTCTATAATTCGGTTGATTTTATGATACGCTTTTGTCATTTTCGGTAATCCATTTTATTTTTTAATTACTACGAGGCACTTAAAACTGTTGAATTCAATATGCCTGAATTTCTTTTATTATTTTTTCCATTTTTGGGTCTTTGGAAAACTCTTCTAAAATCGCTTTCGTCTTGTCCGCAAATAATGCTTTTTCTGGATAAGTAATTTTCACATCTGCTTCTTTCATTTTTACGAGACATTCTTCTACATTTTTTCTCCAAAATTCCTTTTGTGCTTTGACTGAAATTTTTGCTGCTTTTTTCATCCATTCTTGTTCTTCTTCCGTCAGTTTATCCCAATATCTTGTACCAATCACCAACACATCTGGAATGGAACTGTGCTCGTCTAAGGAGAAATATTTACAAACTTCAAAATGACCTGATGTGATAAAGGAAGGGGGATTATTTTCCGCGCCATCCACTACGCCTTGCTGCAATGCCGTGTATAATTCACCGTAAGCCATCGGAGTCGCCGCCCCTCCCATTTGATTGACCATATCAACTGACATTTGATGATTCATGACCCTAATTTTCAATCCTTTCAAGTCGTCTGGTGTCTCGATGGGTTTATCTTTGGTGTAAAAACTTCGGCTTCCTGCATCATAAAAACAAAGTCCACGTAGCAGATAATCACTTCCAGCCTCCAAGATATTTTCGCCCGTTTGTCCTTCCAATACATTAAACAAATGCATTTTGTCTCGAAACAAATATGGCACACCCATGACCTTGTATTCGGGTGCGAAATTGGACATCGTGGCGGCACTTACCTTCGTCATGGCAATGCTACCAATTTGTAGCAGTTCTAAGACTTCTCGCTCTGTCCCCAATTGTCCATCGGGAAAGATTTTAACCGCTAGTTTTCCATTGGATTCTTTTAATACGGCATCGGCAAACACCTCGATTCCTTGATGAACAGGGTGTGATATGGGAAGTGTATGCGCCAGATAAGCTACTTTTTGGTCATTCAATTTTGTGCAAGAATTAACCGTAAGGAGCAAGCCGAAAAGCGAAAAAGACAGGATTAATAGTTGTTTCATGGTTTAAAATTTAAAGTAGTTTTTCGCATTTTTATAACAAATATTTTCAACCATTTCTCCCAACCAATTCATGTCATTGGGTAGCTCTCCACGATGCACATCTTTTCCGATAAGATTGCACAAAATTCTTCTAAAATATTCGTGTCGAGGAA
>CAYUNA010000488.1:0-4185 GCA_964445895.1 uncultured Saprospiraceae bacterium
TAAGACCAAACTTTCTCTCTCAAAAATGTCAATTTATTTATTTCGCGTTCCTAAGAGCATTTCTAATTTTCTAAAACTTACTAATCTTCACCGTCTCACTTGCATTTTCTTTCGTCATTTGCAAGAAGTAAGTGCCACTGTTCAAGATTGATAAATCTAAGTTTTCGGTATTTTGTCCTGAATGGACATTCATTTTTTTAGTAAAAACGCGTTTACCAACCAAGTCAAAAATTTCAATAGAAATCTCACCAGCGTTGGTTGCATCTAATTCAATTTTTAAATCATCAGAAAACGGATTTGGATAAATATTGAATTGTTCGCCATTTAAAAGAAAATCATTGGTGCTGACTAATTGACGTTCACCGTCAGCAAACCAAATTCCCCATTTTCCATTGTCAATAAAACCTTGAACGGTTCCTGTACCAGTAATTTTATTATCTGCCAAATCAACAAATGACAATAGTGGGTCATCAAAAAAGCCAGAAACATCGTCAAAAACAATCTGATCATCGGAGACAGAATAATTAGCATATCCCAATTGAGTATGATCATAAATGGTTCCTGTCTCGCCCGTTTCGGTATTTACACCCAAAATTGCATAATCATTATTGAACTCATCAATAAAATCCAAAGCGATGATATAATCTGAATTTTTAGAAAAAGTAGGATTTCCAACACTAGTATTTTCAGGCAGACCACTGAATAATTTTGAAATAAAACCATCATCAATACTACTTGTAGTATTTTCAAAAACTTTTAGAAATCCAATATCCCAATAATCAATATTCTCTCCATCAGCATTGGCAATAAAATTATAAGCATCGTATAAAATCCATTCACCCGTGAAGTCAAATTCTATAACATCGGCGTATTGCACCTCATCTGTTGTTTGTCCACCGCTACTCGTCGTCGGGGTATATAGAGTAAATTCCTCAGGGTAGCCGTCTCCATTGACTAAGTCAAAAAACAAAACTTTATTATCAAAATCATCAGTCAAAGCAGCGAGCTTAGTTCCGTCTTTTGAAATTGCAGCGTTTCGCCAAATTGGACTGCTACTTAATACTTCTTCATTGTTAGCCCCCGTCATCCAATCAATAGTGATGCGTCGTAGATTTTTATTTTCATCTACAAAAACGATAACCGAACCATCATCCGTAATACTCGGCTTACTGATAATTGAAGTAGCACTCAATGGGTTCGCAATGACATCGCCTTCTGGTGTAAAAACATACAATTGGCTCAAATCATTATCTGACATTAAGACATATTCTTCACCAGTATTCATGCCTACGTCTGTTTGTGATTGTGTGCCCGCTCCTTCACCAATTCCTACAGCAGAAAGTGCATCTTTTGCTGCATTCACTTCCGTAGAATTTGCACCGTGCAAGTCCGTTGCCGCCTGCACAACTGCAATACGCAAGTCTACAAATTGAGATGATTTCACCAAATATTGCGTCAAGGCACGGTAATAAACTTGCTCCGCTTTATCTTTTCCAATCGCAGTAGCGTACAGGTAATAAGCCCGATTGGTGATGCCACTATTGATGTGTACACCTCCGTTGTCTGCACTACCTGTAAATTGATCACTAACGTGGTCTGGCTGATAGCCGGGGTCATTCAGACTATTGCCACCATTATTAGGATCTTGTAAATCTCTCAATGCCCCCGAACTAAAGATACCCGTATTCACAATATCTTCGCCCATTTTCCAGTCATCGCGATCAATCATTGCGCCAAAAATATCTGCAAAAGACTCATTTAATGCACCAGATTCACCTTGATATTCCAAATTCGCTGTTGTTTGAACTACACCATGCGACATTTCGTGCCCCGCTACATCCAATGCTTTTGACAATGGAGAAGTGAACGCCTGATCACCGTTTCCATAAAACATAGCCGCACCACTCCAGAATGCATTGTCCATATCCCCGCCGTCTGAATCTGCAACATTCACCAACGAAATGATGTTGCCACCTTGTCCGTTAATAGAATTTCGACCAAAGGTATTGGCAAAATATTGATACGCTTCTCCCCCATTATAATGAGCTGAGACCGCACTTGGATTATTCCAGTTATTGTTGCTAGAAGTGACGTGAATTGCCGCAAAATCGTTATTTTGTGGAGAAGTATTCTGTGCATCAATTGTCCAAATACTACCAACAGGTTCGTCAGGCATATTAGATTGAGCTGCGTTAAACATACTTCGCGAACCATCAATCATAAAGAAAGTATTGCTCACTTCATAAGTATTAATTGTTCGATTGATACCGAAAAGGTCGCTCGCATTGGCAACTGCTGGTCCGTCGGGTGGAAGGTTATTATCAGTAGAAATAGTGGTTTCCGATGTTGTCTCTTTTTGATGATTTTCGCAAGCGTGATGGTGATGTTCGTGGTCGCCACCAAATTTACAAATATGGCTAAATTGATGTAAAATCTCGCCCGTATGCGCATCTACAAAATACGACCAACGTGCTGCTATATTTGGAATAACCATAAAATGCCAAACCAAACGCTCCTGATCAATTGCTCGATTTTGATGATAAATGACCAACTCTGATTCGGTTTGCTCACCATCCAACGCTATTTTTTCAAAATCAGTCAATTCTTTGAAGGTTGTTGTCAATGCCAAATCATCCGTTGCAGTGCGTTGTGCTTCATTTTCTGAAATGGTTGGCGTCAAATTTTCCAGGGTTGGCGTAGGATAGTAACGTCCGTTGAACAACTGAATTTTTCCATTTTGCTGATGCAACAAAATTTCAGAACCATAAACTGGAATCCCCGCTAATTGCTGTGTCAGTCGAACGTGAGTTTGTCCCAAATCATCCGTTGAAATTTTAGAAACAACAAACTCTTCACTCGGCATTTGAATTCGCAACGCTTCTCCCACTGCTTCCAGATATCTGATGCTTTGTATAGCCAAATCACCTTCTGGCAAACCATTCACTGCACCTTGAATCACAATCGGTAATCCCGTATCTTTAGCCGTATGAATTTTTAATTGTGGCTGATTGTTCACTGGTTTTACCAAAGGAGAAAGCGACTGAAATTGCCGACCTGTTTGTGGAAAGCCGTTATTTTGACTCGCAGGAATCGAAGCAGAAACATCCTTAATCCGCATTTCTTCGAGGGTCAATGGCGTTGTTCGGTTAGATTTTAGGTCTTCCAGGTGTGGTTTTATTTGTTGACCAAAAAGGGTTACGCCACTAAAAAGCAGCATTAAAATAAGTATCAGTTTGTTATTAAACATATTGAATGAGTTTTAAAAATGAGTGAGCCTCATGGCGCAAATTTTTAACTTGCTAAGTAGATAAGTAAGAGAGCATAATTAACTTGACTTACTACTAAGTTTGAAGCAACATATATTATAGTGTTTGAAAACCAAGATTGTTCAGAAATTGGAATCAAACTTTAAAGAACGAATTTCCATGTGCCTTTGACTATCTATTTACCACCCCGTCACTTCCTTATCCTTTTCTTTTTCCTTCTTCTCCTTCTCTTTTGCAATTTTCTCTTCATCCACTTTAGACGGTTTCTCGATAACTTTCTTGTCTTTCACCAAATCACGCATTGATTTATAAAACTCTAAAATATCTTTTCGAATATTATAATCTGCCGCTCCCCAAGTGATGCCGTGCGCAATGTCAGGATTAGTGAAACGAACGAAATAATACAAATTACCGGGCTGCTCGATATCCAAATGTTGGACGCGTAAGCCCTTGAATTTTTCATACCATTCCTTGGCTTCTTTCTTTTTGATACCTTGTAATTCAGTCGTATCGCCTGGCGTACTGTAACGAAAAATTTGACCATTCTCTAAAAGCGTATAGCCCGTTTCGATACCAGCAAAACCACCACCATCCCCCAATGAAATAGTATTTTCAGGTGGATTAGCCAGTGAGTATTTAGTGGTTTTACAGCTAGTCATCATAAACACTAAGAAAGTAGCTGCAAGAGCTAAGTATTTGAAAATCATATTAAAAGGTATTAGACAATTTAAATTAGGTAATTGTTCCATGAAAAAATATGTGCCTATCGTGGAGGACAATCAAGGCAAATGGTTGTTGTTTAGGAACGCGAATTAAATAAACTTCGGTTCTTGAAGGTTATTTAGTTCGCGTTCCTAATTCTAATTTGGCACTTTAAAATAATAATAGGTCTTTAGCCATTCTCTGTCCGCCCGCACCA
>CAYUNA010000489.1:0-1856 GCA_964445895.1 uncultured Saprospiraceae bacterium
ATTATTTTTATTGGAGGTCGAAAATTTGCAATTTTCTCCCTCCTTAAAAACCAAAATAATTTAACGTGCTTCTCACCTTTACATCCCCAAAATAAGCTTCAATAGAAAATTATTATTTAAAGTTGCTTTAAATTTTTAAATAAATCCCTAAAAAACAAACTATCTATGTTAATTTCGCTGTTCAATCCAAAACTCCATTTTTCATAATAAAAATAAGCGATTCAAAGCATGAAAAAATTTATCATTCCCTTCTTAATCTGTTTGCCAATCTTCCTTTTCGCTCAAGAAAAGCCTGAAAGTATGCCCGTACTTGGCATGGAAGAACAGGACATTACCGCCACGATTTTTGCCAATACAATCAAAGCGGCAGAGATGAAAAAACATTTAACCATATTGGCATCTGACGAGTTAGAAGGCCGCGAAACGGGGACAGAAGGGCAACGAAAAGCAGCGGATTATATCGCAGGAGAGTTTGAAAAATTAGGGCTACCTACAATTGTAAATGGCGATTCTTACTTTCAAAAAATTGCCTTTTCTGGCGAACGTTGGGAAGAAATCAAGGTTCATGTTGGCAAAAAACGCTTCCGAAACCTTTGGAATTTCTATGCTTTCCCTTACACCAACGGTGACTCTTTAAACATCGATGAAAAAGAAGTTATCTTTCTTGGCTATGGCATCGATGACCCAAAATATAGCGATTATAAAGGCGTAAATGTAAAAGGTAAAACGGTTTTTGTCTATCAAGGCGAACCAACGAATGCCGAAGGAATTTCCTATATAACGGGTACGTCAACACCTTCCGACTGGTCCAATGACTGGAAAAAGAAACTCGACGTCGCAAAAGCAAATGGTGTAAAAACTATCCTTTTTATTGATGCTAAAATTCAGAAAAGCATTAGCAAGCACCGACAAGTATTGTTGAGTCCTCGTTTGCAAATTCAAGAAACGGCGCCAGAAGAAGTCGATTATCCTAATAATATATTCGTCTCTACCGATGTCATCAAGGCAATTACTGGAAAGAAAAATACGAAATTCATCGCTGCCCGAGACGCAATTACACAAACGGGAAAGCCACGCAATCAAAAGTTTAAAACGAAATTTAAACTCAATTATAAAAAATGGAAACGGCAAATTCTCGGCTCTAATGTGTTGGGTTTTATTGAAGGAACTGACCCAAAATTAAAAAATGAAGTCGTCGTCGTCACTGCACATTATGACCATTTAGGGATGAAAGGTGAATCAATTTTTCACGGGGCAGATGACAATGCTTCGGGTTCTTCCACGGTTTTAGAAATTGCACAGGCATTTGCGGAAGCTAAAAAATCAGGCGTTGGGCCGCGACGGAGTGTATTGTGTATGCTCGTTTCGGGTGAAGAAAAAGGACTATTGGGCTCTCAATATTATGCCACTTTCCCGATTTTCCCATTAGCGAATACGGTTGCAAACGTGAATGTAGATATGGTGGGACGGCTTGACCCAAAATATGAAAAAGCAAACAATCCGAACTATATTTATGTGATTGGGTCTGACCGTCTGAGTACGGAATTGCATGATATTAATGAAAATATGAACAAAGAATTCACCAATATTACATTGGACTACACCTACAATGACCCTAAAGACCCGAACCGTTTTTATGAACGTTCTGACCACTATAATTTTGCAGAAAAAGGCATTCCTGCGATTTTTTACTTCAGTGGTACACACGTCGATTATCACCGCCCGTCGGATACGGTTGATAAAATTAATTTTGAAAAAATGGAAGTTATCGGAAAGCTTATTTTTTATACGTCGTGGCAATTAGCAAACCAGGATAAGCGAATTGAAGTAAACGTTGGTAATTAGCAATGTGCAAT
>CAYUNA010000489.1:1956-4178 GCA_964445895.1 uncultured Saprospiraceae bacterium
CATTGCTATTTGTTGAGTTTTTTATCTTCAACGTGTTCGTTCAAAAACGAGTTGAGCTTATCAACCGCGACGGTGGAAACGATTTGCCCAAATTCGTTGATTTGAATGTTAAAACCAGAAAGTTTTTCGTGAACTTTTGGTTTGCCGGTCATTGTACTTTTCTTTGGCATCTTATGAATGTCTAATGGTTAACGATTAGTGTTTTATGATGGTAAAACCATTGCAAAACATTAATCATTAACCATTAAGTTTCGCTTCGGCAATTTCGTTGAAACGCGTGTAGCCTTTCTTCAAACGCTCAATTGTAGTCGTTTTACCAATCAATTCCAATAATTGGAACACATCCGGACCTTTCATAGTTCCCGATGTCGCAATTCTTAATATTGGCAACACGATTCCGAAGCTCAATTCGTTATCTGTTATGAATTTTTCAACCGTCGATTTAATGTCAGCGGCATTGAAATTTTCTACGTTATCTAAGATGGTCAATAAATTATTGAACTTCTCTTGATTGTCCAATTTCCAACGCTTCCGAATCGTCTTTTCATCGTAGGTCTTCACATCTTCAAAAAAGTAGTAACCTTGTTCCCAAAAATCAGGAAAGAAATTCACACGCTCTTTCAACATGCCAACAAAAGCTTCTAAAAATGCGTCCGTTGGTTGATGTCCCTGTGCCTCAACCATTGGTCGAATCTGCTTTGCTAAGTCTGCATTTTCTGCGGCAATGATGTATTGTTGATTAAACCATTTGGCTTTATCAAAATCAAAACGGGCACCTGCTTTGCTGATTTTTTCAATAGAAAATGCGTCACACAATTCATCCAATGAAAAAATCTCTTGCTCCGTTCCAGGGTTCCAGCCAAGAAATGCGAGGAAGTTATTCACCGCATCGGGGTCAAAACCAAACTCCCGAAAACCAACAAAAGAGTCTTCCGCTTTATCTGCATTCCAGGACAATGGAAAAACTGGAATTCCTAATTTTGCACCATCTCGTTTACTCAATTTCCCTTTGCCTGTTGGTTTTAAAATCAATGGCAAATGCGAAAATTTTGGCATTTCACTTTCCCAACCTAAAAAACGATACATCAAAACGTGATGCGCCGTACTTGGCAACCACTCTTCTCCACGAATAACGTGTGAAATTTTCATCGAATAATCATCCACAATGTTGGCGAGGTGATACGTTGGCATTCCATCGCTTTTCATGATAATTTTATCATCCAATTCATTACTCTGAAATTTCACTTCACCACGCACGAGGTCGTGAATCGTAATAATTTCATCCGACGGAATTTTCAAACGAATCGTATAAGGTGCACCGCTATCCAAACGAGCTTTTACTTCGTCAGCAGATAGTGTTGTACTGTTGTTCATTTCACCACGATTGGCAGCACTATATTTAAAACTGTGGTTACCTTTCGCTTTTTCCTCTTCACGTTTTGCATCCAACTCTTCGCCTGTATCAAAAGCATAATAAGCATTGCCACTTTCGACCATTCGAAGTGCGTATTCCAGGTACATCGCCTTTCTTTCCGATTGTCGATACGGGCCGTAATCTCCACCAAAATCAGGTCCTTCATCTGGGGTTAAACCACACCATTCTAAGGCTTCGACGATGTATTTTTCGGCATTAGGAACATAGCGGGTTTGGTCAGTATCTTCAATTCTCAAGATGAACGTGCCACCATGTTTTTTAGCTAATAAATAATTGTACAACGCCGTTCGGACACCACCAATGTGGAGTGCGCCGGTCGGACTTGGTGCGAATCGTACTCGAATATTTTTCATTAAAATCTTTTTTTTTCAAAAATAACATTTTGGAGGCAGCATTTTCAACTACCTATACGTTTGAATAGTAAGGGAATTGGTAAAAAGTAATCTATCCACTCCCTAACTAAATTGATTAACTACTCTTACTAAGTTTTTTTTTGCTCGCAAAGTTTCAAACGGGGCGCAAAGGTAAATAAATTTGGCTTGGCTTCCAGCCAAAAAAAGGTTTCACTCCGTACATACAGACACAAAACGATAAATCAACGGTAAACACATTTTTTTTTGAAGGAGAAAACTGTTCCATTTTCTGAATGAGTTCATAGTGCTGTGTTCAAAAGTTACTGAAATATTGGCTACTCAGATGGGTACTCAAATATTTTAAAACTTATTAGACACCGTTTAAGGAACGCGAAGTAAATAACTTAACATTCTTGAGAGGATATTTTGTTCTC
>CAYUNA010000490.1:0-4140 GCA_964445895.1 uncultured Saprospiraceae bacterium
ATCGTCAAATATTGAAACGTTCGTATGACTTTTTTTTAAAACTCCAGTAATCATTCCCCCCCTCTTAGATTTCCCCCTTTTTTAGTTTTAGTTCATTGGAATATTGATTTTCAAAGTAGCAGTCCCCTGATTCCTAAAGAGGAGTGTATCTATTCTTTTTTAAGACTGTCAGATATACGAATTGGAGTGGTGACTTTTATTTTTGAAAAACGCAATTTCCGTATTTTCCAGAAAGCAATATAAACATCATGACCAGAATTCAACACATCATTAAATTATTAATTATCGGCAGTTCTATGCTGATTTTAAGTGGCTGTGGGGCTATGTTTTATCAAGCAACCGACCCTGCACCCGCACGATTAGGCGAGGAAACAGCGAGTTCTATCGACTTAAAGACATTGCCTGACCCTTACGAACAAATCGTAGTTGCGGTCTATAAATTCCGTGATCAAACGGGGCAGTATAAGCCTTCGGAAAACGGTGCAAGTTGGTCAACGGCGGTAACACAAGGTGGGACGAGCATCTTATTAAAAGCCCTGGAAGACAGCGGTTGGTTTATCCCAATTGAGCGTGAAAACGTCGGCAACTTATTAAATGAAAGAAAAATTATCCGCTCAAGTCGAGCACAATACAATACGCAGAGTGGCAATGGAAATGATAAGAATTTGCTGCCTGCCTTGTTGTATGCAGGTGTGATTCTGGAGGGCGGTGTAGTCTCGTATGATGCGAATGTTGTGACTGGTGGCGCTGGACTTCGGTACTTCGGTGTGGGCGGTTCATCGCAATATCGACAAGATCGGGTGACTGTTTACTTACGTGCGATTTCGACGAGTAACGGGAAGATTTTAAAAACCGTTTACACGACTAAAAGTATTATGTCACAGGCATTAGACGGTGGTCTTTTTCAGTTTGTTCAGTTTCGTCGGTTGTTGGAGGCAGAAGTTGGTTTTACTTATAATGAACCGGCAGAGTTGGCAGTACGGGATGCTATTGAAAAGGCAGTGGTTAGCTTAATTATCGAAGGAACGGAAGATGGTTTGTGGAGTTTTGGTGACGAATCGGATAAAGAGCACGAAATAATCAAAGCTTACGAAAAGGAACGAGCAGAAGTGCCAAAAACCGATATGTTTGGTAGTAAGATGGACAATCGACGTGGTGTATTTGGCGCGCAAATTGCTTCGACGAGTTTGTTGTACAAAGGTGATTTTCCCGATCCAGTGTTAAAAACTGGTGGTGAAATTGGTTTGGTTTATTCTCCGAATCCAACGGCTGCTTTTCATTTCAATTATGGATTTAGTCGTTTTAAAACCAAGGATGCATTTGAATCAAAAGTCTCCTATTTTGAATTAGCAACCGATTATCGAATTTTTCCTCATGACAGTTTTACCCCGTATTTATCAGGTGGTCTGGGGTTGATTACTCAAAACGAAAACACGGCGTTTGATTTTGTCAATGTTTATACAAAAGCGCAGGTGGGTGCTGGTTTGGAATATTTAATTACTAAAAATGTAGGCGTACGCGCATCGTTGGATTACCACTTTATTTTTAGTGATGAAATTGACAATATGGAGCAGGGGAGATTCAATGATTTCTACTGGCGAGGTAATATTGGTATCAATTTTTACTTTGGAAAACCCTTACAAGGACGGCGAAAATTTAGCACCGGAAAAGGGAAATCGGAAGGACTAAAAGATGACGGATTCTAATGGGGGCATAGATATGAATAGTGATTAAAAAACAAAGACAGCGATTTCACCATGAAAAATATAATTCTAAAACCTAAAAGTTTGCAAAAGTATCCACGAAATTGGTTGTTCTGGACTTTGCTTGTTGCATATTGCACAGTGCTAACTATGAGTTGCCAAGAGGATACTATCGAGCCAGAAAGCTTCGGTTCTGTATTCGGAGAAGTATTGAGTGAGGACAATCTTGCGATTCGAAACGCTACCGTTTCGACCAACCCACCAACTAGTTCGGTACTAACGGATTCATTAGGAAGATTTGCGTTTGAAAATATCAAAACGGCGACTTATACCATCCGTGCGGAGAAGGAAACATTCTCGACCACGATTGAAAGTGTGACGGTTTTTCAAGACCAAACTTCATCAGTGATTATAAAGTTATTACCTGATACTGAGACGAATGGACAGCCACTGACACCATCCATTCCATTGCCAGAGTCGGGCAGTATGACTGTGTCCACAAGTCCACTTTTAGAATGGACTGCAACGGACCCTGATGAGGATGAGTTAACTTACGAAATTCACCTTTTCAACGATGACCAAAGCATGAATAAAGTGGTTTCTGGCATTACGGATAATTTTCTGGAAGTGGAAGATTTGAGTTATGGAACGACTTATTATTGGCAAGTCAAAGTATCGGATGGTATTACAGAAGAAGTGAATGGGCCCGTTTGGAATTTCCGGACGGAGAGTTTTCCTGACCACCGTTTTTTATATACAAAACGGCAGGGCAGTAGCTATGATATTTTTTCAGCTAATATCGCTTTTGAAGGTTTTCAATTAACAGATGTAGCCGGGAGTAGTTACCGTCCGCGCATGAGTCCTGATCGTTCGCGAATAGCTTTTATTTCTAATGAAGGCATTGACAATCAGTTGTTTGTGATGAATAGAGATGGCTCGGAGGTGACACAGGTAACCTCAAATGTACCGATTGGTGGTGTAAACAATTTTGAATTAGATTTTTCCTGGTCGCCTGATGGAACACAGTTGTTGTACATGAATTTTGATGAACTTTGGCGCATCAATATCGACGGGACAGGATTGACAAAATTGACGGATGCATTGCCTGGATTTACTTTTACAGAAGTAGATTGGACAGCGTCGGGGAATAAAATTGTGGCACGACTGACAGGCGATAATCCATA
Organism: uncultured Saprospiraceae bacterium; assembly: GCA_964445895.1. Taxonomy (GTDB): domain Bacteria; phylum Bacteroidota; class Bacteroidia; order Chitinophagales; family Saprospiraceae; genus CAYUNA01. The sequence goes on from CAYUNA010000490.1 coordinate 2,888, forward strand.
CAATTCTTTGATTAATATTTACAATGCTAACGGTAGCTTTGTGCAACAATTGGTAGGCGATATTCCTGGTAGTACAGGTGGCTCCATGTTTTCGATTGATGGAAATTTTGTGCTATACACGCATGATGTTTCTGAGTTTGAAGCACCCGACGGTCGCCAATTAGATGCCCACATTTTTCTGAAAAACGTGACAACTGGCGTAGAAATTGACCTTTCGGATGCCAAACCAGCAGGCACGAATGACTTAGACCCGCGTTTTTCTCCAGATGGCTCAAAAGTGATTTTTACCAATACCAATAATGATGGAATTTCGGTAAAAAACATCTTAATAATGACGATAGATGGGACAGGACGCACGTTGTTGTTTGAGGACTCGGAGATGCCAGATTGGCGGTAGTACAATAGTAAACAACTGACGGTTAGCAGGTTGATTGCTTATCATGACCTACAAAAAAGCCCCGAAGATGTTTGACTATCTTCGAGGCTTTTTTGTGATATGTGGAGCGCCGTTTAAAGCATGTTTAGTTTTTACACGAACTGAAAATCAAGTGCTTATATATACTCTTAATGATGCTCCACCATTTTATCATGCTTGCGCCGCAATTGCTTTTCTACCTTAGTCACCGCTGAGTTGAATGCATTCATAAACTGTTGTTCAGAAGCCGATGCAAAAACCGTTGGACCAGGTAAGTGTACTTCTACCTCTGCCAGAATCGAATCCGGTTCATTCCCATCATCTTTTTTGAAATACACGGTGGTTTGGGTAATCTTATCAAAATAAGTGGTTAACTTATCCAATTTGTTTTCGATGACTTTTCTGGTATTATCATTTACGTCGAATGGCGCTTCAATTAGTACTTTCATATTTTTGATTTATTTTTAAGTTTTATTTTTTGTAAAAAATTGACAACTGATTTTGAAATTTGGGTTGAATGAACTCAAAAACAAGACACTTTATTATATTTCCTCGAATAGAGAAATAATGTTGTTAGCATGCCAAATTTCACTACTTGTTTCGTTATAGAAGGTTTCAAGTAGGAATATGTTCAAATGAAAAATTATTTTGAAAGTGTTTATTTTACAAAAAAAGACGATATTCGCGGGCTAATGAACGATGATTTATGATATATTAAGTCATTTTTGTCCAAGAACTTATTACCGTGTTACAAAAGTTTCTTTGCATTTAAAACAAGGAACGCGGACTAAATAACCTTCAAGAACCGAAGTTTATTTAATTCGCGTTTCCAAGAGGA
>CAYUNA010000491.1:0-4126 GCA_964445895.1 uncultured Saprospiraceae bacterium
AAGACCAAACTTTCTCTCTCAAAAATGTCAATTTATTTATTTCGCGTTCCTTAATTAAGGAAGTTACTTCAAATAACCTCCTTAACTTTAAACAGAAACCTGCCAAAGACCACCAAAAAGACCGCAAAATTACACTTTTTTAGTCAGTTTTTCGAAATTTCTCATAGCTGCATTTTGTCAAAAAAGCCGATTGAAATAATAATCGTACCTTTGCGCCCTTTTTTAACACAAAACCCTATTTAAAAACGGGGTTAAACAAACGAGGAAGATGACATTTGAAGATTTGAATTTGATAACGCCGATTTTAAAAGCTGTCAAAGCAAAAGGATACACCGAACCAACGCCTATTCAAGCGAAGGCAATTCCACTGATATTAAAAGAACAAGATGTATTGGGTTGTGCGCAAACGGGAACGGGCAAAACCGCTGCTTTTGCGATTCCGATTATTCAATTGATTAACCAATTGGAGGAACAACACAATGGAAAACGGCAGCCAATTCGGGCACTTATCGTCACGCCAACCCGCGAGTTGGCAATACAGATTGAGGAAAATATTGATGCCTATAGTAAACATACGAATATTCGACAAGCAGTAATTTTTGGTGGCGTGAGTCAACATTCACAAGTACAAAAATTAAAACAAGGCGTTGATATTTTGGTCGCAACGCCAGGGCGATTGTTGGATTTGATTAGTCAAGGTTATGTGAGTTTGAGTCAAATAAAAATGTTCGTATTGGACGAAGCCGACCGAATGTTGGACATGGGATTTATCAATGACATTCGTAAGTTATTGAAGCTGTTACCAACCAAACGACAATCTCTGTTTTTCTCGGCGACGATGCCAGATAATATTGTCAAATTGTCGAATCAGATTTTGATTGATCCAACAAAAGTGGAGGTAACGCCCGCGTCTTCAACGGCAGAAACCATTCAGCAATTCGTTTACTACACCAACCGAACGAGCAAAATCAATTTGTTGTTACACATTCTGAAAAGCCCAAAAATTGAGCAAGTTTTGGTTTTTACCCGTACCAAACGTGGTGCAGACCGAGTGGTGAAAAACCTAAAAAAACAAGGACTTACCGCTGCGGCAATTCATGGTGATAAAGCCCAAAATCAGCGACAAAAAGCGTTGAAGCAATTTAAAGAAGGACGCTTGCGGGTATTGGTGGCGACGGATATTGCGGCACGTGGTATTGACATCAATCAGTTGAAATTTGTGATAAATTACGAAATTCCGAATTTGCCAGAAAGCTACGTCCACCGTATTGGTCGGTCGGGACGTGCAGGTGAGGAAGGTATCGCTATTTCGTTGTGCGAACCAGAAGAAAATGCATATATCAAGGATATTGAAAAATTGACGAAAAAGCGAATTCGCATTGTCAAAGTCAATCCATTTCCACAAACGGAACGCCCGATGACGGAAGCAGAGAAAAAAGAATGGAATAAGGAAAAACAACGGCGAAAGCAGGAGTTTTTTGCAAATCGGAAGAAGAAGATGCAACAGGGTGGTGGGAGACGACGATAATCGGGGCATGAAATAATAGGAGTTATCCTGAATTTTTACGTGCGATTCAAAGGTTGTAGCAAAAGGTCTTCTGGCCGAGCGCACCCCGAAATATTCTTTTTTAGACGGAGCAAAAACCGTATTTTTTTCTTAAAAAATACGGTTTTTGCTCCGTCTTTAGAATTTAATTTTTCTCGTTGAGAGAAAAATTACCTTTTGATACAGCCTTCGAGGTGTATATCGTATAATCAGTCTGCAATACGATAATTTTGCACCGCATCAGTTAACTATGCTTTCACTACTTTCACTACTACTGACTTACTAATTGGAATTTCCGCCTCAGGCGAATGCACATCACTAGGAATAATCGGATTTGCTTCTGGAAAATACGTCCCTAAACAGCCCTCTGGAATATTGTAGGCGACGACCATAAAATGCGGTGCAGTCCGTGTTTGTCCATTATAATGACTACTTAAATCTACGAAATCTTCGTTTTTCAGCCCCATCTTTTTAATATCTTTAGCATTCATCAACACCACTCGTCGTCCACCTTTGATACCTCGATAGCGGTCATCCAAACCATAAATTGTCGTATTGAATTGATCGTGGCTACGCATTGTCATCATCAAGAATTCGTCGTCTTTAAGTGTATGTACGCTGGTGCGATTGATAGTGAATTTAGCTTTGCCTGTATCGGTTTTAAAATTGCCTTCGCGTGCGCCATTCGGAAGATAAAAGCCACCTTCGTTACGTACCCTTTCGTTGTAATTGTCAAAGCCAGGAATGGTATTTTCAATTGCATTTCTGATGTGGTCGTAATTGTCAATATACGTTGCCCAATTAACGGGAGAGTCTGGATTGACTGCTTGCGCGAGTCTGGCAACAATTGCAGGTTCGCTCAGCAAATGCGGTGAAATTGGTTCTAAACCACCTTGCGAATTATGGACAATGCCCATCGAATTTTCTACGCTGACAAATTGATTCCCTTCCTGTTGTTCATCGATTTCTGTCCGTCCCAAGCATGGTAAAATCAACGCTGTTTTGCCCGTCACCAAATGACTTCGATTCAATTTTGTACTCACATGCACCGTCATGGAACATTGCTGCAATCCTCTGGCAGTTCGCTCGGTATCAGGCGTTGCAGAGAGGAAATTTCCGCCCATGCCGAAGAAAAACTTAGCTTTACCTTCTGCCATTGCTTCGATGGACTTCAGGGTATTGTAGCCTTTTTTCATCGGCGGGTCAAAGTGAAAATTTTCCTTAATTTTTTTAGCCAAATTGGGTCGAATAATTTCCCAAACACCCATCGTACGGTCACCCTGCACATTACTATGACCACGCACGGGACAAGTTCCTGCACCGGGTTTGCCAATACTACCTTTCAATAATAATAGATTGACCAATTCACGGATATTGTCCTCGCCATTTTTATGTTGCGTCAAGCCCATTGCCCAGCAAATAATGATGTTCTTACCTTTTATAATCATTTTGGCGGCTTGCTCAATTTCCTTTTTAGGAATGCCTGTTGCCGCAATTAATTCTTCTAAATCCTCTTTTTCTAAAGCTGCCAAAAACTCGTCCAAGCCTTCCGTTTTCTTTTCAATAAAAGCATGATCAAATACGCTGCCTGGTTTTTTATTTTCAGCGGCAACCATCATTTTTAAAATAGCTTTCATTAAGGAAACATCCTGATTGACTTTAATCTGTAAGTACAAATCTGTCAATTTTGTTCCACCAAAAAGCATGTCAGTCGGATGCTGTGGATGTTTGAATTTAAGTAAACCTGTTTCTACTAAAGGATTCACGGAAATAATCTTCGCGCCTGCTTTTTTGGCTTTTTGCAATGCCGATAACATTCTCGGGTGATTCGTTCCTGGGTTTTGTCCCATAATTAAAATCAAATCGGTCACATAAAAATCTTCCAATCGTACCGATCCTTTACCGATACCGACGGTTTCTGAGAGTGCGCTACCGCTGGTTTCGTGGCACATATTGGAGCAGTCGGGCATATTGTTTGTGCCGTATTCTCTCACAAATAATTGGTATAAGAAAGCGGCTTCATTACTTGTTCTACCAGAAGTGTAAAAAATGGCTTCATCGGGAGAATCCAGGCTTTTCAATTCTTTAGCAATGGTTTTGAATGCGTCTTCCCAGCTGATGGGTTGGTAGTGTGATTCGCCTGGTTTTAAAATCATTGGATGGGTAATGCGCCCACTTTTACCAATTTTATAATCGGACCAATGCGACATTTCTTCGACCGTATGTTGTGCAAGAAATTCAGGCGTTACCCTTTCAGCAGTTGTTTCTTCAGCGATTGCTTTTACCCCATTTTCACAATATTCACCAAGACTCGAACGGTCGCTGGCATCATCTGGGTCAGGCCATGCACAACCCGGGCAGTCGTAGCCATCGACTTGATTGAGAGAAAAAAGACTTTTACTGCAGTTGGTTGCGTTGCCTTCGCGAGCAATATGCTTCAAAGAAGAGGTAAGTGCAGCTGCACCCGCGGCAACGGTTTCGGGTTTGGATAGAAGAATTTCTTCGTTTTCGATTGGGGGCGTTACGAGGATATTTTTTTTCATAATTTGGTGGTGGACTTGTTTTAAAAGCTCATTCTAA
>CAYUNA010000492.1:0-4124 GCA_964445895.1 uncultured Saprospiraceae bacterium
AAAAAAATCCTAATTTTACCCCCAAACAGATAGTAGTTTTATGGAAAAAGAAAAGGAAGTTTTAGAACACAATTCATTTAAATTCAGAGAAATTAAGGTCTATTCCTCCACGGAATGGCTGGCAGATAATAAAAAGAAGTATCGGCAAGTCTTCAATTTGCACGACCTATCCTACGTGTATGCGGAGGTTTCTTTTTACAATAAATTTTTTGATAAATCGGATTGGGAAGTCAATATTGAGCTGAAGTGTTTTTCGATGGCACGTGGACGAAAAGAGCTGTGCAGCTTGCCGTTTAAACGAAAAGTATCGAAATATGACAACGTTTTTTACATCAGAGAAGGATGGGGAAGCAAGACCGAAGGAACGTTTTGGAAGAAAGGAACGTACTACTGGGAAGCATGGATTGAAGGCATCAAAGTAGCCACCAAATATTTTTATATCGAAGAAATTGGTCCGATTGTGCGCAATGGACAAAATGCATATTTGCAAGTGGATTCTCTGCGGCTGTATGAAGGGGCTTATGACGATGTAGAGGAAGGCGAGCGCGAATATTTTAAGGAATTTGATGGTTTGGAAACCCGCTATATTTATGCGGAAATTATTTTAAAAAATCGGCATCCTGCACCACATTGGCACTGTGAATTATTTGCCAAATACTACAATGATGCTCGTGAATTGAAGGGGCAAGTGGTGCGTTTGCAAAAAATTGAACGCAAAGACCGATTGATAAAAATGACGGCTGGCTGGGGCTCTAATGTGAAGGGGTCATGGCGAGATGGTAAGTATTCGTGTGAGATTGTTTTTATGGATAAATTGCTGGCAGTTGTTCCATTTGAGGTCGGTGAGGAATTTGAGGAAGGAGTGCCGCCTGTCTATATTCCCGATAGAAAATCGCCGATGATGTTTTCTACGGAAGACGACTTTAAGGGGACTTTTGAGGAATTAATGGAGCGCATGGATTCGTTTATCGGGTTGAATGAAATTAAAAAACAGGTACGCGACCATTCCAAATATATCCAGTTTTTGCAATTGCGAAAAGAAGTGGGCTTTGCAGAAAAAGATGAAATTAACGTACATTCTGCTTTTATCGGTAACCCTGGAACGGGCAAAACGACCATTGCCAAAATGATGGGCAAGCTCTACCGAAAAATGGGTTTGTTGAGCAAAGGACACGTTCATGCCGTGGACAGAGTTGATTTGGTCGGGGAATATATCGGGCAAACTGGACCAAAGGTCAAAAGTGCGATTGAGAAGGCGCGGGGTGGCGTTTTGTTTATCGATGAGGCGTATTCTTTGGCGCGCGGTGGTGATGACAACAAGGACTTTGGGCGTGAAGTGATAGAAATCTTATTGAAAGAAATGTCCAACGGGTCAAATGATTTTGTCGTAATTGTGGCGGGCTACCCGAAGGAAATGAAGAAGTTTTTGGACTCTAATCCGGGTTTAAAATCGCGGTTTAAACTCTTTTTTGAATTTGATGATTATATGCCACAGGAGTTGGCAGCAATTGCGGGTTTTGCTTGCAATGAAAAAGAGGTGCGTTTGACTTCAGAAAGTAAGGCTATGCTCGACCAAATTATTGTTGAAGCCTATCGAAACCGCGACCGCACATTTGGCAACGCACGCTTCGTGTATGATATGATTGAAAAGGCAAAAGTTAATCTCGGCTTGCGCGTAATGTCACATGAAAACCCCAAATCTTTGGACAAAGAAAGCTTGTCTTTGATTCAGGTAGAAGATGTAGAAAAAATTAAAATCAATCGCGAAAAAGTATTGCCAAATATTCCTGTTGACGAAGATTTATTGCAAGAGTCGCTGGACGAATTGGATAAATTGATTGGCATGTTTTCGGTCAAAGAACAAATTCGAGAATTGGTGCGTTTGGTGCGTTTTTATCGGGAAACGTCGAAAGATGTCTTGAATAATTTCTCGCTACACACCGTATTTGTTGGAAACCCCGGGACTGGAAAAACGACGGTTGCACGCATTTTGACGAAGATTTACAAGGCATTGGGTGTGTTAGAACGCGGACACATGATAGAAACTGACCGTCAGGGTTTGGTTGCTGGCTATGTTGGCCAAACGGCAACCAAAACCGCTGAAAAGGTGGACGAAGCGATGGGCGGAGTATTATTTATTGACGAAGCTTACTCGTTAACGATGAAAAGCCGGACGCCAAACGGTGATTTTGGGGACGAAGCCATTCAGACTTTACTGAAACGAATGGAAGACCACCGCAGCGAATTTTTCGTTTTTGTGGCGGGCTATCCAGACAATATGGAGTCGTTTTTGAAAGCGAATCCAGGCTTGAGTTCGCGTTTCGATAAAATCTTGAAATTTGAGGATTATGAACCTGCGGATTTGTCTCAAATCGCGCTGATGATGTTGGACGAAAAAGGCATTGTCCCATCGCCTGAAGCGTCGGAACACTTGCTAAATTATCTGTCCTTTTTGTATAAATATCGCGACAATTATTTCGGTAATGCAAGAACGGTGCGACAGGTGGTTTCGGAAGCGATTAAAAACCAAAATTTGCGGTTGGCAACCATGACTGCGGAGGAACGGGAGGGCGTATCAGCGAGTGTGTTGGCTTATGAAGATGTCGCGTCGTTCAAGTTGGATACGCGGGAATTTACGTTTTCGCGGAAGCGCCTGGGTTTTCAAAATCAAGCAGGGCAGGGGAGTTAAGTTAAGTTTTTTAAATGGAAAAAGGCTTGTCCCGACCTTGTGGAGGTAAAATCACCAATAACTAAATCAACTAATTCATGCCTGGAACCAAAACAGCGCATCACCCACACGAAATCATCCTTGAACTCCACGCCGATGCCCACCCGCATCCAATCCCGCATTTCATTGACATTAAGCGGCAGTTTTTTCGAGAAACTTCTGATTTTGGCATTCCAGATTTAGATGATTTATTGGATAAATCTTTTCCAGAACTTTCGGTAGCAAGAATATATATTCCCGAAGAAGACGTGGACGACCCGCACAATGGAATGGTCATTGGCGACCACTATACGACCGAAGAAAAGCAATTGGGCTTCGCAGATACCTATCTATTATCGTTTGCCAATCACCACCGACCGTTGAATATTTTGACGGGGCAGTTGAAGAAATTACGAGTGGTCAAAGATGCCCGTTTGAATCATATTGTGGAAACGCAGCATCGAAAATTTACGCGAATAAACGACTATATCGACGATGGTCTGTGGGGATTGAGATACACCAATTGCCAAAAAGCCTGGAAAATTGAACGTGGCTTGCCAGAAGTGACAGTCGCTGTGATTGATACCGGAATTGACACGCATCACGAAGCATTTGCTGGACGAATCAGCGACCGCCAATACGATTTTGTACATAAAACAACGTTGTTAGACGACCCGTTTCGTTTTCGGTTGATTGGCGATTTTCATACCCCTGACCCCGATCCAACGGATTATTCAGGGCATGGCACACAGTGCACGGGAATTGCTGTTGGAAACGCCTCAAATAATGGCTTTTCGGGCGTTTGTCCAGGCGCATCTATTTTGCCACTTCGGGTATTTTATAGCTATCAAGATATGGTCAATCAATCCATTTTAGATAAGGCTTCAGAGGTGGATATTAGCGCGGCGATTCACTATGCCGTCAACTCAGGGGCAGACGTGATTAGCATGAGTTTTGGAGCATCAAAAAAGCTATACCAATCGGCATTGGAATATGCGGCACGACACAATGTCTGCTTGATTGCGGCTAGTGGAAATCAGGGTTACACCGCTGCCACTTATCCTGCCTCAGACGACCGTGTGATGGCAGTTGGCGCCATCAATCGGGGTGGTAAACGAATCGCTATGTCCAATTATGGAGACCGTTATCAGCCGTTTATCATGGCACCTGGGCAAAACGTAATTTGTCCGCATATTGGTGGTAAATATTATCAGTTGACAGGAACTTCAATGGCTACACCATTTGTGGCTGGGGCGGCTGGATTAATGATAAGCTTAGCAAAACGAAAAGGTAAAACACTGGCTGTCAAAGAAGTATATGATATTTTGATGAAGACAGCGAAAAAAGGATTGTTGCGCGGAAAGCAAGATAAATATTATGGGAATGGGATTTTGAATGTGGAGAAGGCGTTGAAAGA
>CAYUNA010000493.1:0-4123 GCA_964445895.1 uncultured Saprospiraceae bacterium
AGGCTGCTTTAGCCGCCGAGCAAAACGTAAAGAAAGTTTTTACACACTGTATTAAGTGCCTACGGTATGCACACATCTCGACTTGGTCATTAATTTTATAGATTTTCAACTATAATCCAGTTCTTTAACCTTTTTCTATCCGCCCGCACCACAATTTTCTTTTTTCAGACGGAGCAAAAGAAGCAAACCGGTCACTCCAAAGCATAAGATTTACCCCGTATTTCCTACCTTCCTTATCTAAAATAGCTCGTTCCATCCATTTTCTGCATTTCAGTCACCCTATTCTGCACTTCAGTCATTCCCGTTTTCAAAAACTTGACTTCGCCCCTACCTTTGTACCATCAATTATTTGTAAAACAATAAAAATTAAAAAATATGAAAACTCTTCGCCTTACTACTTTTATAGCTTTCACCCTTCTTTGGTCGTATTACTCTCTAATTGAAAAACCGTTGGCAGGCTTACAAAACGAAGTACCTTTCTTAATCTATCTATTAGTTGGTCTGTTGCCTGCTGTCGGTTTATTTTTGATGGGACGTACCTTTAGAGAACAATTGAAAAGTACCATCACAACCAGCCTTTTAGGAGAAAATAAAAAATTGAGCTTAATCGTCGCCGCCTTACCGGTGATTTGTTTGACCTTTTTTGGTGTACCCAATGCGATGGATATTCAACCTAATTTCTTCGGATTGTATTTGAGTTTGATGCTCATGAGTTATGCACTTTTATCAGAATATGGCTGGAGAGGATATTTACAAGAAGAATTGAATTTTAAAAATAAATGGGTCAATTATACCATCATCGGCATGGTTTGGTATGCATCACTTTGGTTCTTTTTATATGAAGGTATGGTCAATAATATTTTGAATGTGTTGCTCCTGACATCGTTGGTTTTCATCAGCGGTGCGATTGGAGAAATGGTAAAAAGGACAAACTCTTTACTCATCGGCGCAGCGTTTCATACGCTTGGATACATGGTTTATTTCTACAGCTTGACTGCCAATAACCTTACGGCAAATGCAAAATTAGCCATTCCAATTATCTGCATTGCGGGTTGGGTTATTTTATTTAAAAAATCTGAAAAGGTAGAGTCCGAATTTATTGAAGTCAACGCATAATTTTTATAAAAACCCAATTCTTAAACCACTATTTTCAAACTATAAAAATCAATCAATATGAAAAATATTTTCACCTTCGTTTTCACCCTAATTTCCATGACAGTTTTCGCTCAAACGACCATTACTGGAAAAGTAGTTGGCGAAAAAAAGGAAGCCATCATCGGTGCGAATATTTTTCTAAAAGATACGTATGATGGGACTTCTTCAGAAATTGACGGTAGTTTTTCGTTTGAAACAGAAGAAACAGGCGAACAAACCATCATCATCACTTACATTGGTTACGAAGAGTTCTCACAAGTTATTGAATTGACCGGCAAGGCAATGACACTTGATTTTTCACTCATCGAAGAAGCAAATGAGTTGAATACGGTAACCATTTCAGCAGGGTCATTTGAGGCGAGTGATGAGAAAAAAGCAGTTATGTTGACTTCACTCGACATTGTAACGACAGCAGGTGCAACTGCAGACGTGGCGGGCGCACTCAATACGTTGCCGGGTACGCAGAGAGTTGGCGAGACAGGCGAATTGTTTGTGAGAGGTGGTGCGGCTTATGAAACCAAAACTTTTATTGACGGACTTTATGTTCCAAAACCTTACAGCAGCACTACGCCAGACGTGCCTTCACGGGGTCGATTTTCGCCTTTTTTATTTAAAGGAACGATGTTTAGCACAGGCGGTTATTCAGCAGAATATGGACAAGCATTGTCGTCCGCGTTAATTTTAGAATCTAATGATTTAGCACCAGAAACAGTCACAGGAATCTCCTTAATGACCCTGGGCGCAGGCGGTTCACATACGCAACGATGGGACAAAACGTCTTTATCTGGTTCGGGAATGTACACCAATCTTGCACCATATTTGGGCTTGACAAATCAAGACTTGGATTGGCAACAAGCCCCCCAAAGTGCTTCGGGTCAAATGATATTTCGACAAAAAACTTCAGAGACAGGTATTTTTAAAACTCATGCGGATGTGAGTAAAAGCTGGTTTAGATTAAAATATCCTGATTTGAATGATTTTAGCAAAAAAACGACGCTAAGTTTGAATAACGACAATACTTATATCAACTCTTCTTTTCGAGAAATTTTAAGTGACAAATGGTCAATGTTTGCAGGTATTTCTTATGGTTACGATGAGGATGAAATAAGTGATGATTTTTCAGTAAAAACAAGGGAACATACCGGTGTTGCGAAGTTGACCTTGACTAACTATTTGACAGAAGATATGACGATTAAATTTGGTGGCGAGTTTTTAAAAACAGGCTTTCGCGAAACTTATACTGCACCAGATAGCACCGTTTTTATCACTAATTTAAATGAAAATTTAGCCTCTGCGTTTGCAGAAAGTAGTATTTATTTAAGTAGAAAATTTGTCGCAAGAGTTGGATTGCGTTTTGAAAATTCAACCATTTTAAATCAAAAAAGTCTTGCACCACGCTTGTCTTTAGCCTATAAAGTGAGCGACCATGGACAGTTTTCTTTTGCTTATGGTGACTTCTATCAAACACCAATCAACGAACAATTGCGCTACAATAATAAAGTCGAATTTGAAAAAGCGCACCACTTTATGTTGAATTATCAATTGATAAAAGATACCCGTACTTTTCGAGTAGAAGGTTACTATAAAAAATATGATAACCTCGTAAAATACGATGCCGAGACACCATGGTTATCCGACAATTCGGGTGACGGATATGCAAGAGGCTTCGATGTTTTTTACCGCGACAAAGCGGGCATGTTGAAGAAAGGAGACTTCTGGATTTCTTATTCCTTTTTGGATACTAAAAGAAATTGGCGAGCATATCCAGAGGAATCTACACCGCGTTTTGCCAGCAAACACAACTTGTCAGTGGTCTATAAGCAATGGTTTCCAAAAATCACCTCAAGCCTTGGTTTGACCTATAGTTTTGGAAGTCCACGCCCTTATAACAATCCCAATACAGACGGATTCAACAACGAACGAACGCCTGCTTATCAGGATTTAAGCATGAACTTTACACACCTAACCAATATCGGCGGACACTTCACAGTGTTGCATTTCTCCATCAACAATATTGCAGGTTTTGACAATACCTTTGGCTACCGATACAGCAATACGCCTGATGCCAATGGTGAATTTCAAAGCTATGCCATCAAGCCCGCAATTAAGCAGTTTATGATGATTGGGTGCTTTATTTCACTTGGGCAGAAGTATTCTGATGATAATGGAGTGACGAGCAATTAGCAACTTCCCCCAGCCCTTAAAGAGGAGCGAAACCAAGGTAAATCAAAAATTAAAAATAGCTCTGCGTAGTAATTAAGATAAGTGCCCGGAGCAAACATTCATAAAACAATAAAAACATATAACAATGAAAAATTCAATCGTATTCTTAGCAGCATTTTTAATGACCATTTCCACTTTTGCACAAAGCGAAAAATACACCGCAATGATGCAAAAAAACATCACCGAAATGGAATCAACGCGTGACGGGGCGGTATTGCAAGGCATTGCCAATAAATTTGAACGAATTGCGAATGCAGAAGGAAATCAATGGCTGCCATACTATTACCATGCCCTTTGCAACATTCAAATGGCATTAGCAGCGATGGAAAAAAATGAGGGAGACAAAATGGGTGCATTCATAGAAAATGCTCAGACTTCACTGAAAAAAGCACAGGGTTTGACCACCAATAATAGTGAATTGGAAACCCTTCAAGGTTATGTTTACATGGCTAATATCTGGGAAAGCCCAATGGTAAAAGGTGCAACTTATGGTCCAAAGGCATCCGCGTCTTTTGAAAAAGCGATGAAATTAGACCCCAATAATCCTCGCCCGTATCTATTGAAAGGACAAAACTTGTTCTTTACACCAGAGTTTTTTGGTGGCGGTGCTGAAAAAGCAGCTCCTTTATTTGCAACTGCTCAAGAAAAATTTGATACATTCGAGCCTGCAACTGTGCTTGAGCCAAAATGGGGCGCGAAAACGAACGCCTATTTTGTGCAGCGTGCAGAGAAAGCAATGAATTAG
>CAYUNA010000494.1:0-4108 GCA_964445895.1 uncultured Saprospiraceae bacterium
AAGTCGCTCCGCGCCAACCCAGTCCAATTTATTTTTTTATGAGAAAACCCTTTATTTACAAACAAGTCTAATTTTTATAAATAAAATACACACATGGCTAAGAAAAATAGTACGACCTTAAAAGCACGGCTAATTTTGTATAACCGAGGTAAAATTTTGTTGCTCAAGCAGCAAAAGAAAAACGGTGGCAACTATTCTTTAGTCGGTGGCACGATTGAATATGATGAAGCCGCGAAAGAGTCCTTAATACGAGAGAGTTTGGAAGAGGCTGGTATTGTGTTGAAGCCGGAGGATTTGCAACTGGCACACGTACTGTACAAGCAGACGAAGAAGGGACAACGGGTGACTTTTTACTTCAAAGCTTCACGTTGGGAAGGCAATCTGCGGTCACGCGAGCCCGAAAAATTTAAAGGGGTAGAATGGTTTCATTTATACAATCTTCCGAAAAATTTGACAGGGACAGTTCGTCATGTTTTAAAGCAATATCGAAAAGGAAAAGTCTATTCTGCCTTTGATGAGAAGAAAGCAAAAGCAGAAGCATTTGAATATTAATGATAAGATTCAGAAGGGAGTTGTCATTCCGTTTAGAAAAATCTCTGACTCCTGACGTCTTGTTTCTGACTCTTATTTATATAATTTTCACTATTTTTACCTATCTAAAATAACGACTCACACACAATTCTAATACTTCACTCCTCCCAATTTTATTGAAAAATAATTCGTAAATAATTGATAGTCAAATGACTATGAAAATAAATATGCTATGTCTAAACCACTAACAAAAGGACGGAAAATACAATTTACCATCATTTCTTTATGCTTAGTAACCCTCGTAATTTGGGGTGTTGCAGAGGTGATTTTCCGTGGACTCGTCTATATGCGTAGTCAAAAATACCCAACACAAACTACTGAATTTGACGAAAAAATGGGCTGGCGTGCCGTTCCTAATTTTACGTTTCAAGGTACAGTCCCTGATGGAAATGGCAACGAATATGACCTTGATTTTAAAACAGACGAAAACGGATTTAAATATTTTGGACAACTCAATAATCCTGATGATAAGCGACTTTTGGTACTTGGAGACTCTTATACGCATGCGATTGAAGTGTCGAATGATAAGACGTATTATGGACTTTTGGCAGATAGTTTAAAGAAATATAAGGTAGAATTGTTTGCTTATGGTGCTCGCGGAATTGGTCCTTTGCAACAGTATATTTGGGCAGAGAAATGGTACGAAGAAATTGAGCCGGATGCCGTGCTTTGGCAGTTTTGTTTTAATGATATTTATAATAGTAGCTATGATTTGGAAAGCACCAGTTATTTTAATAATAATCGAAAAATACGTCCTTATTTAGAAAACGGAGAAGTGGTCTATAAAAATCCGTCGCGCCTTGGGATGGGGGGATTGCGGCAATCTTCGTTGTTTTTAGATTTTATCCTAACTAAAATGGAAGTTGTGATTGAAGGCAATGACCATAAAAACCAAACGGCTTCGGAAGACTTAGTAAAAGGTCAGCACACCGATTTTAAAAAATATCAGGCAGCATTGGAAACCTTTGATACGATGGTTAAAAAAATGAAAAAGAAGATGGATAAAGGCATGGCAATTCTCGCTTTTCCAGTCGATGATACCCAACCGTATTTGGATGATATGACCGAAATTTTTCAAAAAAATGGGATTGCTGTAGTAAAACAAATTCCTGCATTAATCACGGAAGCAAGTGAACAAGGCACGTCCGTTTGGGCAAAAGACCAAGCGCATTGGAATGAAAACGCACACGCGATTGCGTCGGAGGAAATCTGGAAATACTTAGAGCCGATTGTACGGTATCCAGATTCTTTGTTGTTCAAAAAATATCATGCGGAAGAGTGATTTGATTCAAATATCGACTATATCCGCTCGCTTATCTTTCTTCATCTCTTTTGGTACTGCTGCCAAAATATCAGCTTGCAATGCCTCAATCAAGGCTCGTTTGATGAAGTCTCGATGTGTCACCAAACTGACTTCCCGAACAGGAGCAGGCTGCTGAAAAGACTTTAACTTATTCCGGTTTTTAGGGGACAGATATTGAATGGCGAGTTCAGGAAGAATGGTTACACCCTCTTGATTATCAACTAATTGTCTCAAGGTTTCGAGACTGCCGGCAGCATATTCCAGTTGCATTGTAGACTGCTTATGAATCTCGCATAAGTTCATGATTTGCGACCGAAAACAATGCCCTTCTTCCAGTAACCACAACTCATTTGGATTCAAATCTTCGGGCAATAAATACTCCTTTTCAAAATCGTGGGAGGCGTAGACATAGAAGGTTTCGTAAAAGAGCGGCGTTTCTTTAATTTTTGCGTCTTTGAGTGGTGTCACTAAAATCCCCGCGTCCAATTGTCCACGTTTTAATTTTTCTGCCATCACTTCGGTCGTATATTCTGATATTTTCAAATGAACTTTTGGATGCTTGTTTAAAAAAGATTTGATAAATAACGGCAACAAATAGGGAGCCAGGGTTGGAATAATTCCCAATCGCAGTTCGCCTTCTAAAATGCCTTTTTGTTGAGAAACAATTTCATTTAATACACGAGCTTCTTGCAAAACTTTCTGTGCTTGTTCTATCAATAATTTGCCTGTCTCAGTTGGCATCAGCGGCTTTTTACTACGGTCAAAAATTTTGGTATCTAATTCGTCTTCCAGTTTTTGCACCATCATACTTAGTGTGGGTTGCGTCACAAAACAGGCTTTTGCAGCATTCGCAAAATGGCGGTGGTAGTCTAGTGCGACAATGTATTGGAGTTGAGAAAGATTCATTACATCAATTTTATTGATGCAAATATAAATAAAATCAGTTTGACTTATTAAAATAATAACTGCATCTTTGTCTATCCGAAAAAACTCAACGCTTAACACGTTGTATAACAACTATTTCAATCCCATTCTTTCAACTCTCGAAAGATGGGATTTTTTTATTAGGATAATAATGTCCGGGTACTTATATAAACCTATCGCTGCCGCACCACTTTCAAATAATGTACCTGCAAATCATTGATTTTTAACGCCACAAAATAATGCCCATTCGGTAAACTATCTTCTGGTGTCCAGACTGCCTCATATTTCTCTGCGGGGAGTATTTTTTCTTCCAAATTTGCCACTTCTCGTCCTTGCATATCATACACCAATAGACTCACTTTTGATTTTTTAAAAACACCATATTTGATGATTCCTTTATCCAGAAATGGATTTGGCGATACACTATAAACAATGCCTTTATCCAGATGAATATCGCTCGTACCTGTCATGATTCCTTCACCGTTCACTACAATATCCCAAGTACCTTCGAGTTTTCCATCGGCATTAGTCGTCAGTGGAATAATGCGATTGGTCGCGTCATAAGTACCGCTTGTAATCGAAGCAGCCGCATCGTTTGGAATGCTGGTATCCCCTGCAAAATAAAGCTGTGTGGTCAATAACTCAAACCCCGGTGGTTTGATTTTGAAGTGAATATGAGCGGGACGAGAAGCATATTTGCCTGGCATAACCGTTTCAAACATATAAAATCCCTGCGCATTGGAACGCGTAAAACCCCGTAAATTATAACTGTCATTATCATACTGCCCCGCGTCGTTTGCGTGCCAAACATCTACCACCGTCTCTGGAATAAATTCTGAGCAATCCAAATTATACACCCGACCACTGATAATCATGCGCGTGCCTGGTTCGTCCGCTGCTGCCAATTGATGGTCTTGAATCATTGGTGGACTATCGGTATAAAATGGACCTTCACCATAATAATCCAACGTTGTTTTATCGCAAGTTAGCAATGTTTTATCATTCGTTGTATTTTCTGCCTTTACCTCACAAGCGGTAGATAACGTGCCCAAACCAATGGCTGCCAATGATGTGTTTTTCAGGAATTGACGACGGTTGTTTTTACTCATTTTTTGTTTATTTGCTGATGAAGAGAATGGTGTGTAATTTCCCATTTGAGAACCCTTGAGTCGCGCGTAATTTATTTTCTTTCGGGAACATTTTCGGCTCAAAATACTCAACGAACAGATTAGACTAAAAAATCGGGATAACTCATGTTTTATCCCTCGAACTTCCTCTTTTTAAGTTAAG
>CAYUNA010000495.1:0-4090 GCA_964445895.1 uncultured Saprospiraceae bacterium
TATTTTTTTATTCCTAAAATATCATTCGGGGCTACATCATAAGGAATGCAAAACTTAAATGGTCTGTTCGTCAGCACCACGAGAAATATTCTCTCAGACGGGGCAGAAACTGGATTTTTATCAAAAATACAGTTTTTGTGCCGTCTAAAAAAAGAACTCCGTGGTGCGTGCGGACAGAAACTAGCTATGGAACAGCATTATATCTGATAGCGAAATTAACTAAAATATGTTTGAACCCAGCGGCGACGCGTAAGTTAGGACTTGAGGAAGAAAATCACTTCTGTTATTTAGACCAAATGAAATCATTTAGAACCTCTATTTTCAAAAATCCAAAAGAATCCTTTCAACTATTCCGCATCTTTTCTAACTTACCGCATCTTTGATTTTTTAAGACATTTTTACTCACATTTCAAACAAAACTATGCGACAATCATTGCTACCAATTCTAATATTAATTGGATTTTTTGCTTTCCAAAACCCTGTTTTTGCACAAAAAAAGAAGAGAAACAAACCGACAAGTTCTATCCCGAATCAATACAATAATGAATTATTAAAAACCGTCGAATGGCGGGAAATCGGGCCATTTCGCGGCGGTCGTTCGGCAGCAGTCTGTGGCGTGCCGGGCAAACCCAACCTATTTTACATGGGCGCAACAGGCGGCGGTGTTTGGAAAACCGAAGACGGTGGTCGCTCGTGGGAAAACATCTCTGACGGCTTTTTTGGCGGCTCTATTGGCGCAGTGACGGTGAGTGAATACGACTCAAATGTCATCTACGTCGGTGGTGGAGAAGTGACGGTTAGAGGCAATGTATCGAGTGGCTACGGTATGTGGAAAAGTGAGGATGCAGGACGGACGTGGAAAAATATCGGACTGAACGATTCACGCCATATTCCAAGGATTCGGGTACATCCGCGCAATTCAGAAATCGTCTATGCGGCTGTGATGGGCAATTTATACAAAGACACCAACGAACGCGGCGTTTATCGTAGCAAAGATGGCGGTAAAACCTGGGAAAAAATCCTTTTCGTCAATTCCGCAGCGGGTGCAGTAGATTTGACTTTTGACCCAACCAATCCGCGTATTTTGTTTGCTTCGACTTGGCGCATTCGGCGCACACCGTATAGTTTATCAAGCGGTGGAGAGGGCAGCGGTTTGTGGAAAAGTACGGATGGTGGCGATACCTGGGAGAATATTTCGCGCAATGAAGGCTTACCAAAAGAAGGGGCGTTGGGTATCATTGGTGTGACCGTTTCGCCTGTTAATTCGCAGCGAGTTTGGGCATTGATGGAACATGAAAATGGTGGGGTGTTCCGGTCAGAAAACGGCGGTAAAACATGGAAGAAAATTAATGAATCGCGGAGTTTGCGACAACGAGCGTGGTATTATACGCGGATATATGCCGACCCGCAAGACGAGGATGTGGTGTATGTGATGAATGTGCGTTACCACAAATCTAAGGACGGTGGCAAGACCTTCCAATCCGCAAATGCACCGCACGGCGACCACCATGATTTGTGGATTGCGCCCGAGAATCCAAAGCGGATGGTCATTGCAGATGATGGCGGCGCGCAGGCAAGTTACGATGGCGGAGAGACCTGGACGACTTATTACAATCAACCCACAGCGCAGTTTTATCGGGTGACGACAGACAATCATTTTCCTTATAGAATTTATGTGGCACAGCAAGATAATAGCACTTTGCGGATTGCACATCGGACGAGTGGTGGCTCGATTGGCGAACGCGATTGGGAATCAACGGCAGGTGGAGAGTCCGGACATATCGCGATTGATCCGACGGATAATGACATTGTTTATGGCGGTAGTTACGATGGTTTTTTGATTAGAAAAGACCATAAAAATGACTTAACACGCGGTATCAACGTTTGGCCAGACAACCCAATGGGACACGGTGCTGAGGGTATGAAATATCGTTTTCAATGGAACTTCCCTATCTTCTTTTCGCCGCATGACAATAAGAAATTATACACGGCTTCCAATCATTTGCACGTCACTTATAATGAAGGACAAACCTGGGAAATCATCAGCCCAGACTTGACACGAAATGAACCAACTAAACTGATTTCTTCGGGTGGACCAATCACGCAAGACAATACTTCTGTAGAATATTATTGTACCATTTTTGCTGCAAAAGAATCGCCGAGAGTGAAAGATTTGATTTGGGTGGGTTCGGACGATGGACTCGTTCATGTGACGAAAGATGGCGGTAAAAATTGGCAAAATGTCACTCCAACCAATATGCCCGAATGGATTATGATTAATGATATTCAGCCAGACCCGCACAATGACGGTGGCTGTTATGTGGCGGCGACAAATTATAAAAATGGGGATTTTAAGCCCTATTTATACAAAACAAAAGACTACGGACAAACATGGACTAAAATCGTCAATGGCATTGATAATGAGCATTTTACGCGAGCAATTTCTGTTGACCCTGTGAAAAAAGGCATTTTATACGCAGGTACGGAAACGGGTGCATACATCTCGTTTGATGATGGATTTAATTGGCAGCCATTGCAGATGAATTTGCCGATTGTACCGATTACGGACTTGACGATTAAAGACAATAACTTGATAGCAGCCACGCAAGGTCGTGGCGTTTGGATGATTGATGATTTGACGGTTTTGCACCAAATGGATAAGAATATTGGGAATCAGGACTTCCATTTATTTGCACCAATGCCGTCGTATCGCACAGGCGGTTTTCAGCAAAAAAATCCCAAAACGGCGGGTAAGAATCATCCGGGGGGCGTATCGGTTTATTATTATTTAAAAGATAAACCAGCAGATACGACGGAAGTGAAATTGTCTTTTTATGAAGAAAATGGAGCTAAAATTCGTGAGTTTTCAACTAAAGCGAAAGAGAAAAAGAATCAGTTGAAATTAGAGAAAGGTGGCAATCGCTTTGTTTGGAATATGCGCTACGAGGATGCTAAAAAATTCGATGGCATGATATTGTGGTGGGGCTCGTTGAACGGACCCAAAGCAGTGCCAGGAAAGTATAAAGTGAACTTGCAAGTTGGCGACCAATTGCAAACCGCTGATTTTGAAATAGTTAAAGACCCGCGTTCGCCTGCGCAAGGGAAGGATTTTGTGACACAATTCAATTTTATCAAATCTATCAATGATAAAGTCAGCGAGGCACATCAGGCGATTATCGACATCCGCGACATTCGGGCGCAACTGAAAAATTATACCAAACGCCTGAATGATGATGAAAAATATCAGCCACTTAAAGACAAAGCCGCCGCGATTGATTCGACCATGACAGCTATCGAAACGACGCTGTACCAAACCAAAAATAAGAGCCGACAAGACCCGCTTAATTTCCCGATTCGCCTGACGAATAAACTGGCGCATCTAAATTCTCTATCTTTCGGTGACTATCCGCCGACGGATGCTGCGATTGCGGTACGCGATGAAATGACGGGGCTGATTGATGCAGAATTAAAGAAAATGGAAGCCGTGAAAACCGTGGAGTTGCCGGCGTTCAATCAGTTGGTGGCGGAGATTGGGGTGGATGCGGTTATTTTGCAGGAGGAGAAGGAATAGTTTTTTTTTAGTGTTTAAAACATGGTGATTTCTAAAATCACCATGTTTTTTTTGTATTTAATTTTTAAATTAGATGTTTGATTTTTAGGGGACACCTCTTATTCTACGGTATAAAATCGTAGCAATCTCGCTCAATAAATACACCGTAAATGAGTTACCAAATCTCTACACATCCCTCCCGAATTATCCTATTGATTTTACTCATTCTCTTCAATTTTCCAAACATGCACGCTGGAGGAGCTTGGTACAAAACCGCTCCAAACAAGGAAATAGTTGATAAGAAAAAAGAAGAAGCAACCAAAGAAAGGTCAGTAATCCGCTCAATCAAAAAACAACCTAAAAAGCAAAGTGAAAAGTCAACTAAAAAACGGACATTTTGGAATATAGTCTTGGGCGTTGGCTTGTCTATTCTTTTGGCATTATTTCCTGCATTTCAAGTGATTTTCATTATTCCGATGTGTTTCACGTTAGTTGCACTTCTTGCATCTTTTTATAAAAAAACCAAACCCCGAAAGGAAA
>CAYUNA010000496.1:0-4088 GCA_964445895.1 uncultured Saprospiraceae bacterium
ATTTCGTTAATGCGTGATTTGTACTTTAGTTTAGTTTCATCATCTGCGCTTAAATAAGTTATAAAATTAGAAGCCATCCACAAATTTTTGGTAGAATAAGGCTTACAAACGTCATAATTATCTCCTCCTTTGATTATTTCTGGAGTTTCAAGTAGCGTTTTTTCGATGGCAACAAAATATTCTTTATTTTGAATTCCTGTACCTTCGAAACTCGGAATTTTTCGCATTCTCACATAAAATCTAACCAAGTCATCCGTGATTTCCTCTTCTAAGTTATCAAAATATTCGTCCACTTTTCCAGTAGGCGTAAGATTTTCGGTAGCATAACCATAGATATTATTACAACCATAATAATAGACAACGCTTTTGCCATCTTCTGATTTTTTAGTAGAAGGAGTATGACGATAAAAATTAGGATAAGGTGCTTCCATTAATGCTTGACGTGCATATTGCCTTGCTTTTATTACACGATTTTTAGATTTATAATGTTCGATTAAAGCGTAAAAAGTCTGTGCATTTTTATTGGGTTTATTTTTTGCCCGTTTAAAAAATTGGCGTTTTTTAATCATAAATCTGGCTGGAATGTAGCGAGCAATAGAATCCAATTCGTATAATTTAACCCAATTTTCATTAACCATAGCTCCCTTAAATCTCCGCCCCCAATCAACTTTCTCAACAGTCGTCGCGCTGGCATTAGGCGCAGATTTTACCTCAACGCTATCGCCGACCACAAAGTAATATCTGGATTTTTGAGCCGATAATTGAGTGGTTAAACTAAAAACGAAATAAAGAAGGATAAGAGAAAAGCAAGACTTAGAATTCATATCTTTGGGTTATTGGTTTTTAAAAAATGTTATCTTGATGGTCAACAAAGTTACAAAAAAGCAACAAGTTTAAAGGAAAAAGTAATGGAAAGAATTTACATTTCCTACCTTCGCCCCCGCAAGAAAAAAACAACTACATGAATCCACACCTATCCGTCGTCGTCTGTGTCTATAATGAAGAAGACAATGTTCGTCCCCTTGTCGAACAAATCACTACTGCCCTCCAGGATTATGATTTTGAAATTATCTATGTGGATGATGGTTCGACGGATAATACCATGAAGAACTTGAAAGCGATAGACAACCCATACTTGAAAATCGTGGAATTTCGGAAGAATTACGGGCAGAGTCTTGCCTTGATGGCGGGCATCGACTATGCGGAAGGCGACTACATCATTACGATGGATGGCGATTTGCAAAACGACCCTTCCGACATTCCGATGATGTTGAAATTGGCGAAGGAAGGTGATTGGGATTTGGTAACGGGTATTCGTAAAAAGCGGCAGGATGGGATGTTTTTGCGATTAATTCCGAGTAAAATTGCCAATTGGATTATCCGACAAGCGTCAGGCGTAAAGATGAAAGATTATGGTTGTGCGCTGAAAGTTTTTCGAAAAGAAATTGCAAAAGACCTTGGTTTGTATGGCGAATTGCATCGGTTTTTACCTGTACTGGCGATTTTGGAAGGCGCAAAGATGACGGAAGTAGACGTTAAGCACCACGCGCGACAATTTGGAGAATCCAAGTACGGATTGGGACGAACATTCAAAGTCATTAGTGATTTGTTGTTGATGCTGTTTTTTAAAAAATACATGCAAAAGCCGATGCATTTATTTGGAAATTTGGGTGTTGGGCTATTTTCCGTCGGTGTAATTATTAATTTGTATCTGGGCTATTTAAAGATATTGGGGCAAGATATTTGGGGTAAACCCCTGATGATACTAGGATTAATGCTCGTTTTGGGGGGGATTCAACTACTAACTGTAGGTATAATTGTAGAGATTCAAATGCGAACTTATTTCGAGTCACAGAAGAAGCGTCCGTACAAAGTGCGTAAGGTTTTTGATAAAACAACTACCAATAAAGACGGATAATTGAACAATTTGAAAAAAAATAATTTAATAAATTTTATAGTTTCTCTAAGAATTTATAGCTTTACAGTCCCTCTGATACTATTGCGCGGTTAAAGAATATTTTTTTTAGATAAAAAAAGACGCAATAACTTTTCTGGCAACTACACTTACATCATCCTTAAGAAGTAAAATGTTAACTTCTTCATTTTAAACTGTTAGTACAAGTAGTTTGAATTTTTTTCATTTTTTATAAATGTTAATTCATTGATTATCAATTTAATAAGATAGTTGAGTAAGCGCGTTTATGGATACTACTTTCACTATAAACATACTGTGACGTTATGAATATTCTGGGAATTTCAGCTTTTTACCACGATTCGGGCGCAGCGTTGATTATCGATGAAAAGATTGTCGCTGCGGCTCAAGAGGAACGTTTTACAAGAAAAAAACAAGATTCCAACTTTCCTGTTGAGGCAACTAAGTATTGCCTTGACCACGCAGGTCTTACTATTGACGACCTCGATGCCATCGTTTTTTACGATAAACCTTTATTGAAGTTTGAACGGCTATTGGAAACCTATTATGGCTTTGTGCCCAAGGGGTTACAGTCCTTTATCGTTGCAATGCCAGTGTGGTTGAAGGAAAAAATGTTTTTAAAACGCCTTATTTATGATGAGTTGAAAAAAGTGGGCGATTATGATAAGAAAAAAGTAAAATTGTTATTTCCAGAACATCATTTATCTCACGCAGCGAGTGCTTATTATCCGTCTCCGTACGATGATGCCGCAATTTTGACTGTCGATGGAGTAGGAGAGTGGGCGACGGTTTCTATTTGTCATGGAAAAGGAAAAGATATTAAAGTATTGAAGGAGTTGCGGTTTCCACATTCATTGGGTTTGTTGTATTCGGCGTTTACGTATTTCCTGGGTTTCAAAGTGAATTCAGGAGAATATAAACTGATGGGATTGGCGCCTTATGGTGACCCAAATTCGCCAGAAGTACAAGGTTATTTGAAAAAAATAAAAGAAGAATTAATTGATTTGCGACCAGACGGTTCGATTTGGTTGAATCAAAAATATTTCAACTATGCAACGGGGTTGCGAATGGTGAAAGATAAAAAGTGGCAAGAATTATTTGGAATGCCCCGACGGGAAGCAGAGTCAGATTTTGAGCAGCAGCATTGTAATTTGGGTTTAGCTATTCAAATGATTACTGAAGAAGCCGTGGAATTGATGGCGCTTGAAGCCAAGCGTCTTACTGGTGCAAAATACTTGTGTATGGCTGGAGGTGTTGCTTTGAATTGTGTTTCCAACGGAAAATTATTAGAAAAACGCATTTTTGAAAATATCTTTATCCAACCCGCAGCAGGTGACGCAGGTGGCGCATTAGGTGCAGCACAGGCGGCGTACCATATTTATTTTGGAAAAGACCGTGTGCGAGACGGCAAAACCGACCAAATGGAAGGTTCGTATTTAGGACCTGAATATTCCGATTTTGATATTAAAAAAATGGCGAAACGGATGAAAGCGGTCTATACCGAACACGAATCTTTTGACTCGGTAACGGAGACGACTGCGGAGCATATCAAAAACGCCAAGGTCATTGGTTGGTATCAAGGGCGGATGGAATTTGGACCGCGTTCGTTAGGCAATCGTAGTATTCTTGGTGACCCAACGAATACCGAAATGCAGAAAAAAATTAACCTGAAAATCAAATATCGCGAGAGTTTCCGACCGTTTGCGCCGTCGGTATTGGCGGAAGATTCACAGGAATATTTTGACGTCAAAGACGACTCGCCATACATGCTAATCGTCGCGCCCGTAAAAGAATCACGGCGCGCAAAAGTACCAGACAATTATTGGAGTTTGCCGATGCGCGACCGTTTATATACGATGCGTTCGGATGTACAATCGATTACGCACGTTGATTTTTCGGCGCGTGTACAATCGGTGCATCCCGAAACGAACGACAAATACCATCAACTCATTTCCAAGTTTAAAGAAAAAACGGGCGTTGGAATGCTGATTAATACCAGTTTCAATGTACGTGGCGAACCCATCGTGTGTACGCCAGAAGATGCTTACCGCTGTTTTATGCGGACAGAAATGGACATTTTGGTGCTTGGTAATTGCATTTTTGAAAAAGAAAAACAACCCGATTGGGATAAAAAGGACAACTGGAAAGAACAGTT
>CAYUNA010000497.1:0-4087 GCA_964445895.1 uncultured Saprospiraceae bacterium
ATCAAAAGATTTTTGTTCCGTCTTTAAAATTTAATTTTTCTCTTAACGAAAAAAGGTGTACCAAATTTCAAAATAGAAATTCGATACACCTTTTTATTAATTGCTAAAACGAATATTCACTTAACAAGTGTCTTCACTGTTAATCGTTACCGTTTTTTATAGTCCTTCATTTACTGGACGCGCAGCTTTTGCACGGTCAGAAAATGACTTACGAGTCGTTGTTTTTTCACGAGCTTTCAATTCGCCCATAGAATCCGACATAATTGGCGTTGCAACGAAAATCGAAGAGTAGGTACCCACGATGATACCAATCAACAACGCGAATGCGAAGCCTTTGATGCTACCACCACCAAATACGAACAAAATCAACACTACAAACATCGTCGTCAAAGAGGTGATGACTGTACGAGAAACTGTAGAGTTAATCGCTTTGTTGATGATTTCTTCTTTACTCAAGCCCGTGTAGATGCCCATAAATTCCCGAACCCGGTCAAATACAACCACCGTATCGTTAATCGAGTAACCAATTACGGTCAAAATCGCTGCGATGAATGCCTGGTCGATTTCCATTGTAAATGGTAAGAAACCATGTAAAATAGAGAACAATCCAAGTACCACCAAAACGTCATGAAACAATGCCGCAACTGCTCCCAAAGAGTATTGCCACTTGCTAAATCGAATGAAGATATACAAGAAAATTAACAACAAAGAGAAAATTGCTGCGTACAAAGAACTTGTCTTAATATCATCTGCAATCGTTGGTCCAACCTTGCTCGAAGCGGTAACGTGAGTACCCTTGCCACTTGCGTCGCTGAATTCTGTCAAACTGATATTTCCACCTGTGGCAGCATTTATACCTTCGTGTAATTTCGCCATTACGTCAGTTGCCGCATCTGGAGAATCACTATCAATCATATAGTCGGTAACGATATTCAACGTTGTACTTCCGTCAACTGCTTTTACTGTTGGTATAGAGCCAAATGGAGCTTTCAATGCTTGTCGCACTGATTCCGCATCTGGAGCTGCACCTTCTGCAAATTCTACATTATAAGAGTAACCTCCCTGGAAATCAACACCCAAATCGAAGCCTTTTGTCATCATAGATGCAAGACCAGCAACGATAAATACTGACGAAATGATATAAGCAACTTTACGTTTGCTTAACCAATCTACTTTCCAATCTGAGAATGCATTTTTAGAAAAGCCTGTCCAGAAAGTTAAATTGTTGCCTTTACCTACCCACCAGTCGATAATCAAACGACCAACCAATACGGCAGTAAATACGGAGCAAAATACACCTACCATCAATACCGCTGCGAATCCTTTAATTGGACCCAAACCGAAGTAGTATAAGACCATTGCTACCAAAATTGTGGTAACGTTGGCATCAATAATTGCTGAATAAGAGTTGCTAAAACCATCGTGGATAGCCATACGCAAAGACTTACCTTCGCGCAATTCTTCCCGAATCCGTTCGTAAATGATTACGTTCGCATCCACCGCCATACCAATCGTTAAGATGATACCTGCGATACCTGGTACGGTCAAAACTGTTCCCAAAGATGCCAATGCACCAAAGATGAAGAACAGGTTCATGAACAACGCGATAATCGAAACGATACCCGCCGAGCCATAGTAAGCAATCATAAATACTAAAACCAACAACAAACCACCAACCATCGCGCTGATAGAACGGCTAATGTTTTCTGCACCCAAAGAAGGTCCAACTACATTATCCTGAATGATTTGTGTACCGGCTGGTAATTTACCAATTTCCAAAATGTTCGCCAAGTCACCTGCTTCTTCTGCGGTAAAGTTACCAGAGATAGAAGAACGACCATCGTTAATCGGAGAGTTTACAGTTGGTGCAGAAACAACTTCACCATCCAAAACAATTGCAATCTGACGGTTTTGGTCAGAATACGCTTCATTGGTCAATCGACTCCAAACTTGTGCACCTTTCTGATTCATCGACAAACTAACGGCCATTTCACCTGCTTGAGAATCCAACTGCGCCGAAGCCGCCGTCACCAAGTCACCTTCCAATGGAGATTTGCCGGTATTGCCGATATTTAAAGCATACAAAGCATAAGTTGGCTTATACTCTGGGTCTGCCAATTGTTCCTCTGATGGTTTGAGTGGTTTTTGTCCCCAAGCCAATCTCAAAGTCGGCGGCAATAATGCCTTTACTTCTTCTTTTGCCAATAATTTGTTAATCGCATCTCGCTTATTTTTCTCTGCATAACCAACGGTAGCACCGCCTGTATTTGCAGGACTCAATAAGTCGAAAAGTGGACCATTATTAGCAATTGCATCATTGTAAATTGTATCAACACGAGCAGCAGTCACTTGATTTCCTAAGGAATCCATTACTGCTGGGATAGTATCAATTCGCAGAATTTCAGTTGCTGCACCCGCATAAGATGGGTCTAAAGATTTCAACTTCGTATTCACTGCATCCAACGCTTGCAACACGTTTGGCGAAGCATCATTAGAACGGAATACTTTCCAGAATTCCAATTTCGCTGTTGCTTGCAAAATCTTACGCGCCCGTTCTGGGTTGTCAATACCTGGTAATTCTACCAAAATCAAGTCTCTTGCATCATCCAACGTTACGTTAGGTTGTGCAACACCCATTTTATCAATCCGTTGTTTCAACATTTTAAATGTCAAATCAACCGTTTCGTCTGCTTCATCACGAATTGCTCGGATGATTTCGCCGTCTGTACTTTTATTGTTTAAATTGTACTTTTCCGAGAATGAATCATTTTTACGGAAAACAGAGTACAATGTTTTGTCTCCTTTAACTTCTGCCCAAGCATCACCAAATAAGGTAACATAATCAGCTTGCGCGTTTTTAAGGTTTTCTGAAGCTATATCTAACGCATTATTAATTAGTTGAGGGTCTTTGCTATTTGTCAGAGCTCGAATAAACTCTCTTAAATCTACTTGTAATACAACACTCATTCCTCCTTTGAGGTCAAGCCCCAAGTTGAGTTGTTGTGCTTTCAAATCTTGATAAGTGTAATCCTTAATCAACGGAATTGAAAGAATCTTCTCACTGGACATTGAGTCCAGGAATCCTGTACGGGCATTTTTGTATGCCTCGCGTTCTCCTTGTGTGCCATCCTTCTTGCCCATTTTTAGTGCATATTCTTCGGCGTTTTTCTCTACCGTATTGGTAGGAACGATGAAGAAATATTGCACTAAGGCAACAATTGTCATGACCACTAGGAAAAACTTAATAACACCTTTTCCTTGCATGGTAACAAAGTTTTAAAAAATAATAAATAATGCGTTAATAATAAATAATACAGATGAGATGGGTTATAAAATTGAGATATTAAAACAATGGGATATTTGAAAATAGTGATAAATCCAAACGTAAAATGTCTAATTTTTATCCAAAAAATTTAATAACTAATGTCTATAATCCTCTATCTGCCAGAATTCACGAATGTACAACTATTGCTCAGTTTTTTTATAATCACTTGACAATCAGCTACAAACGCCATTCATTTTTCAGTAAATAAAGACCTTTTTTAAATAGCAGCGCAAATATAAGATATTTGTTGAAATTAACATAGATTTCTATATAAACCGCCTATTCTGGGAAGGCAAAAAGGATTCCAATTTTTTTGAATATGTAATTGATTGGTAATTGTTAAGTGCGTCTTTAGGGTTTTGGTTGTGTGACTTTTTTTACTTGACTCGGCAAAAATTATTTTTGATAATGTGAACTATTTTTTGCAAATTCAATAGCGATTCTCTGACTGCACGCACCCCGAAATTTTCTTTTTTAGACGGAGCAAAAACCGTATTTTTTTAAGAAAAAATACGGTTTTTGCTCCGTCTGAAAAAAAGAAATTCGTGGTGCGGACGGATAGAAAATAGGTTAAAAAACTGGATGGTATTTGAAAAATTATAAAATTATAAACCAAGTCGAGATGTGTGCCTACCGTAGATATTCAAAACACTGTGTAACAAAAGTTTCTTTGCATTTAAAACAAGAAAAGTTTGAGGATGAAAATGATTTTGCAAAAATCATTTTTTATCCTCAAGAACTCCACCCGCGTTGCCGCAGGCA
>CAYUNA010000498.1:0-4083 GCA_964445895.1 uncultured Saprospiraceae bacterium
TCACTCTCCTGATAACCAATATTTTATGAACCTGACTTCAAATTAGCGCAGTCATATATCTCGATATATTCCTTTGCTAATTTATTGTAAGAACCATAAACTATTGATTATCAATTCATAAAATTTTAAACATGCTCTAATTATTTGAAAAAATCAACACTAAACTTATTCATTTTAGTGCGATATTTTTCATTTGCCCAAAATTAGGGTATTGTTGGATAAAAAAATAATTTAGGTGAGAAAATTATCAGGATTAATTAATTAGCAGTGCATCAAATGTAATCCTCTACTGTAGTAAGTGCTTGGACAAAAATAACTTACACGATTTATGACGGCATCTTTTTGGATTTTACTTCGTTATTTTTATCAGCAATAGCTAAGGCTATTCCTTCAAAAAATGCCTCGTAAAATCACAAAAATCTGCTCGGTCAAAAGTTTAACTTATTTCTGTCCAAGCACTTAACGGGATTTGTAAAAGAATCAAATCAATTTAATTCCCTAATTCTATTGCTCGTTTTAAAGCAGCATCTGCACCAGCCGAGATTTTTTCCTTTAAAATATCTGTCTCGTAAGATCGCATGGCCGCCTCGGTAGTTCCACCTTTCGAACAAACTTTTTCAATCCATTCTTCGCAAGAAAAATTAGTTTTATTAAACAAATCTATCGCTCCTTTGAAGGTTTGACTAACCAACAGTTCACTTTCAGAAGTCGAAAAGCCCATATTTTTGGCAGCTTCCATCATCGAATTCATAAAATACCAAACATACGCGGGGCCACTGCCCGAAATCGCCGTTGCGGCATCAATCGCAGGTTCTTTTTCGACGTACACACTTTTGCCCGTAGTATTGATTAGATTTTGAACCATTACCAATTCGATGCGTGTCACATCGTCCGTCGAGGTAAAAACAGTCATGCCCATACCGATTTGTGCGGGGAGATTGGGCATGGCTCGAATCACTTTTTTGATACCCAAAGCCTTAGAAATGGTTTCGATTTTAACACCTGCCATGATGGAAACAAACACCTGCTGCTCATCCACAAAAGGTTTCAAACTTGCAAACAATTGGGCGGTATCTTGTGGTTTGACCGCTAAAATAATCAAGTCTGCTTTTTTCAAACAAGCGTCGGGCTGGCTATAAACCGTTCCAATATCTTTTTTCGATAATTCTACTGCTTTCTCTGACGATTTTTCTAAAATCATCATATCTTCCGTTGTTGTGATATGGGAACGTAGAAAACTTTTTGCATAAGTCATGCCCATGTTTCCACCACCAATTACCAGTATTTTCATGTTTATAAAGTCTTTAAGGAACGAGTAAAAAATGTTCCCCGATAAAAGGACGCAAAGATGCAATAAATTTTAAAAAGATGTACAAAAAAAGGCTGCCGAAACTAATCGACAACCTCTATCCGCATTTATTTTCCTAAGGAAATGTAATAGACTTTTTGAAAAAAAATTAAAAATCTCTAATCACTTTAAAAGTACCGTCAATGGAGTACGTATTGTTCGCACTATCAATGAATGTCCCTGTAAAATTACCCTCCATCACTTCTTCTGGTGCGCCCAATTCGGTCAATACCACTTCAACTTGATATTCTACTATTTGATTGATGCCACTAATCATCATAAAAGTGACGGGATAAGCTTCGTCAACCATCATGTCTGGATTATTGGCAAAAAAGCTGAAACCTTGTGAAGCATCAAATAAACCAAGTCCTTCACCTAAAGAGAAGTTACCGGTCACATCCACAGGGTCGGCATACAAATAATCAACGCCATCTATGGTAAAACTGATAAACTCAGCTAACTCATCACAAGCCGTAATCGTATCTGCATCAATTATGGGAGCGATGGAAAAGGTATTGCCTGCACTCATTTTTTCACTATCAATATCGACTGCGAAAATGGTCAATTCCGACTCGTCGCAGTATAAAAACGTATTGTCAAAACTACCGTTGGCATCTAAGAAAACGTGCTGTCCAATCGTACTGGAGTGCACCGTCACATAGCCATTGGTCACAGGCATTTCATCACAATCAACGACAGCCCCGAATATCTGCGTAACAGTCGAAGCAGCACCAACAATGATGTCTGGAATCGTCAAATCTACATCAGAAGTTGTGATGGTAGTGGCTGCTCCAATTGGGTCGCCGCAGGCATCGCAAACACTGATTTCGAGGGTCTGATTAGCGGGCAGTTGTCCACTAAAAATGCCCTCACTATTTGTCCATCCACTTCGGGTATTCATGGAGTTGGCAAGTTGTACTTTAACCAGGGCATTCGCTACAGGATTGCCGTTAGCATCTACTACTTTACCCGTGCCATTGACTAATTGAAACAAGGCATCACAATTCCAAAAAGAGAAGTGTGTAACATTTGCAACATACTCATTATCAACCAATTGAGCGAGACCTTCTAAAATCCAAACACCTTTATTTTCATCAAAAGACCATAGTGGGATTTCAGTAGTTACTGCATTAGACAATGCCGAAGGAATTGGAAATCGAAGCTCTGCCGTACTCCCCGTTTGGATGTTTAACTTTTCGAAATTATCAGAAAATAATTCCACTGCCATCATTCCTGCTGTCGCTATGACATGCTCGCGACCGAGAGAATCTTCGCCAATCAAATTACCTGGCATAATATGAAAAATGTCCGCGGAAGTAGGATTCAACCAACGAGCAGCGACTTGTACGTTTCCGCTAAACGGATTACCGCTACTATCCATGATAGTGTTGGGTGCAAACGTAACTTTTGCGCCATCTTCGGTTATCACAGTCCCGCCGACATTCGAGTTAATTATACCTATAAATTCTTTAGCTAACAGTTTAATTTCTATATTTTCAATGGCATTTCCTGCCACATTAATCGTTTTCGAACCATCAAAAAATTCATCAGCTACCGCTTTGATGTATAAGCGGTCTTGGCGAACTTCGATGTCTTTGATTAGAAAAATTCCGTTTTCATCCGTTGAAGTATTCACCACCCCGTTTTTGCCAAAAATCTCGATGGCAACGTCGGCTAAAGGCGTATTGAATTCGTCCGTAATTTTTCCTCCCACATCAGTCATCACAAACACCGCGTTGGGTGTATCAACTGGATTTGGGATAAAAATATCCACATCCTTTTTGCAAGCTGCAAAGAGCAGCGCGACGACTAAATATATGATGACGCTATTTTTCATGTTCTTTAATTTAAGATTCTTTTTTTGAAAAAAGTACCCATTTTTTTGACTTTCGGTATCCTCCCTTTTCTTGATGCGCATCTAAGGATTCTATCTGATTTTTAAGAATATGGGAATCGGTAAAAAATATAAATAAATGATGTTAAGTGCCTTTAATTTTCTAAATGAAATTAAGTGCGGTGCAAGAAATAATTTACTTTAGCTAACATTTCGTTGTGCGCCTGCGGGTTTGTTAAGGGAGAAGCAATTTTGAAAAATTGCTTCTCCCTTAACAAACCCCTCGTGGCGGTTCGAATATTAGACAATGAGCTAAAGATTTTCGCCGCGAAATACACAAAGTGCGTAACATCCGTAAATACTCTAACCATTTTGACTCGTTCCTCTCCGCAAGGTTGGGAATATGCTTTTTCCAATTTTAAAACGTTTTAAATGGAAAAATTCCTTCGCCATAATGGAAACCTTATTTTTTACCAGTTCCCTAAGGATTGTTATTTTCCATAATTTTGGAAATTACTTTGGGCGGTTCGATTAAGAGAGACGGTGAATATAAATTTCGCTGCCTTGGTGAGTTAATTTTTTTTTGAAAGGAGTGAAAAAAAATTTTGAAGCCTTATTTTATTGAAGAAAAGGTGAGTATAGATTTTTAAAAAGAGAAATTCAACATAGAGGTAAACTATCAATAAGCCTCTATTTTTTGAATATTCTACTGAACATTAAACATTAATTACAGAGCTATATTATTAAATATAGTGTAACAAAAGTTTCTTTGCATTTAAAACAAGAGGAGTTTGAGGATGGAAAATGATTTTGCAAAAATCATTTTTCATCCTCAAGAACCCCACACGCGTTGCCGCAGGCAACGCGCATTGTTTTTATTGGAGGTCGAAAATTTGTAATT
>CAYUNA010000499.1:0-4079 GCA_964445895.1 uncultured Saprospiraceae bacterium
TACTTTTTGAGGCTCGCCAGTACTGGCTCGCTTCTTAAATTCAAACGAACTTTTAGCTTGCCCATATGGGTTACAACATACTATTTTCTGGGCTTTTTACCCAGTACCAGACAAAGATGGGATTTTTATTTGAGTAATGAAATAACAAAAGACTATATTTGTACGGATTTTTTAAAATTTAAAATAAATTAAGTTGTTGATAATTAGATGGTTAGGTGTTTGATGATTTAAAATTGTTACAAAATATAGTGTATGCAAAATAATAAATTAGTCACTTTATTGCGCTCTTTTTCTAAAACGGAGCTAACTCAATTCAAAAAATACTTAGAATCTCCTTTTTTTAATGAAAATAAAAACCTGACAGGTTTGTATCGCTATATACAGAAAAATTTGTTGAAACCGACCGTCGATATTTCCATTGATAAACCAGTAATTTGGACTTTTTTATTTAAAAACAAGCCCTATAAAGATGTTCAAATGCGGCGTTTGTTTTCTGACTTAAACCAATTGGCTAACGGTTTTTTAGCCTATCAGCAATATCAAAAATTACCTGCTCTACCGGCTGTTTTTTTGATGAATGCTTTGCAATATTCTGAATTGGATAAACAGTTTGAAGGCGCATTTCGATTGGCAAACTTGCAACAAGAAAAGTCTGGAAAACGCAATACGGATTTCCATTTTCATCAATTTTTAATCGAAAAAAGTTACCATGAGCATATTGAATTTAAAGGGTTGAAAAACTTGACTTTTGAGCATTTAGAGAAAGCGGATTATGAATTAGATTGTTTTTATATTACACAAAAGTTGAAACATTACTGTGACTCTCTGGGATATGACAGTTTTCTTTCAAATAAAATAGGCATTTATTTTTTTACAAGTTTTTTAAGCGATATTGAAAAATCAGAGTTTATTTTAGAAGAATCTGTAAAAGCTTATTATTTGGTTAGTCAAATGCTTATTAACCCTGAGGATGAATCCTATTTTCATGAATTAAAAGCATTTCTTTTGGAAAATAGAAAAGCTTTTGAGAAAAGTGAATTAGCCACTCTTTATACACATCTGATAAACTATTGTATTGACAAAAAAATCAATATGGGTAAATCTGATTTTTTTGAAAATTTGTTCAATATTTACAAAGACACACTAGTTGAGGAAATCATTTTTATAGGCAATGAAATAAATTTAAATCACTATAAAAATATCATTACGATTAGTGTTCAAATTAAAAAGTTTGATTGGGTTGAAAATTTTATTCAAACTTATACTTCCAAAATACCAGAAGCGTACAGAGATAATGCGCTAACGTATAATTTAGCTCGCGTTTATTTTGCCAAAAAAGATTATCCTAAAGTCATCGAACAACTTCGCGAAGTCGAATACAAAAACCTCATTTACGCCCTCGGCGGAAAACTCATGCTCCTCAAAACCTACTACGAACTCGATGAAATTGCAGCCCTTGATTCTCTTATCGATAGCTTTCGCATCTACCTTCGCCGCAATCGCACCATCTCCAAAGATGTGCGGCAGCAGTATATGAATGTCTTGAAATTTGTGAAAAAGCTATCGGGATTGGCACCGTATGATAAGGTGGGCTTGGAAAAAGTGACCAAAGAAATCCATGAGTGTAAGGCTTTGGCGGATAAGAATTGGATATTGGAGAAGGTGGAGGAGTTTTAGGACAGTGGACTTTAGTTTACAGTGTGTAAATTGTTGTTTTTAGTATATTTGCATTTTACATGGTGGACTAAAGTCCACTGTCCTATAAAATCCGATATGATGAAAACGACCACTTTTTACAAGACCTATAATTTAGCGCATTTACAGCCTGTTGGCGCGACCTTTTTTATCACTTTCCGATTGTATGATTCCATTCCTGTAACTCATTTCATAAAAATTAAAGAAGAAAGAGATGAGAGAATTGACTTACTCAAAAAAATGAAACCAAAAGGATATTTAGAAGAAATCCAGAAGGAACGGAAACGCTATTTTAAAAAATATGACGAGGTTTTGGACAAAACAATTGATGGTCCTCAATTTTTGAAAAATCCAGTAGTAGCAAAAATCGTCATTGACAAATTGAAGCAGTATGATGGTAAATTATATGAATTGATTGCTTATTGTGTGATGTCAAATCATGTGCATATCGTTATCAATACAGGTCAGCAAATTGATAAGGATGATTTAGAAACCTATGTTGAAACAGGGGAGTATGTAGAATTGAAAAAGATTATGCAATTGATAAAAGGAGGAAGTGCGATAGAAGCAAATAAGCTATTAGGACGAACAGGAAAGCATTTTTGGCATCGCGACTACTTTGATTATTTTGCGCGAAATGGCAAAGAGTTGCTGAGAATCATTAGCTATGTGGTTGAGAATCCTGTCAAGGCAAAATTGGTAAAGGATTGGAAAGAATGGCCATATTCTTATTGGAAAAACGAGGTCTAATAGGACAGTGGACTTTAGTCCACAATGTAATACAATGCTACATTGTGGACTAAAGTCCACTGTCCTGTAAGACTAAATATGCAACGCCCGATTCCCCGTCGCCGCCAAACTCGCCTCCTTCATCGCTTCCGTAAACGTCGGGTGTGCGTGAGACATCCGCGAAATATCCTCCGCCGAAGCCCTAAATTCCATCGCGACAACTGCCTCTGCAATCATATCTGCAGCTCGTGCGCCGACCATGTGTACGCCTAAGATTTCGTCGGTTTCAGCATGTGCCAAGACTTTTACCATACCATCCGTATCGGTACTTGCGCGGGCACGACCGAGGGCTTTGTATGGAAACTTACCCGATTTATAAGGCGTTCCAGCTTCTTTCAATTGTTCCTCTGTTTGTCCAACAGCCGCAA
Organism: uncultured Saprospiraceae bacterium; assembly: GCA_964445895.1. Taxonomy (GTDB): domain Bacteria; phylum Bacteroidota; class Bacteroidia; order Chitinophagales; family Saprospiraceae; genus CAYUNA01. The sequence continues at coordinate 2,853 of CAYUNA010000499.1, forward strand.
CTTCTGGCCAAGTATAAACTACGCCAGGAATCAAGTTGTAATTGATATGTGGCTTTTGACCTGCCATTGTTTCAGCAACAAAAACACCTTCTTCTTCTGCTTTGTGTGCTAACATTGCGCCTTTGACGACATCGCCAATTGCGTAGATATTCGCGACGTTCGTTTGTAAGTGGTCGTTGGTTTCGATGCGACCGCGCTTATCGGTAGTGATGCCGACGTTTTCCAAACCTAATTTATCTGTATAAGCGTAGCGCCCAATTGAAATCAAGCAGTAGTCTGCCTTTAATTCAAAGGTATCTTCACTATCGCGTTTTTTTACTTCTACTTTGACGCTTGTTTTAGTAGCTTTTACAGTTTGTACAGCATGTTTTAGGTGGAATTTGACGCCCAACTTTTTCATTGACCGCATCAATTCTTTGCTACAATCTTTGTCCATTGTACCGATGATTCTATCACCGAATTCCACGACCTCTACTTCTGTTCCCAAACGAGCATATACTGAACCCAATTCCAAACCAATCACGCCACCGCCAATCACCACCATGCGTTTTGGTACTTTTTTGATATTTAGGGCTTCTGTACTGGTAATGACGCGATTTTTATCATAGTTGAAAGCATCAGGGGCAATTGGTTTAGAGCCTGTTGCAATAATTACTTTCTCCGTTTCTACTTCTTCAGTCGAACCATCGTCTTTCGCAACGCTGATTTTATTCGCATTGACGAAGCTACCATGACCGTGGAAAACGTCGATTTTATTTTTTTTCATCAAAAACGCGATACCATTAACGTTATCCGTCACTACCTGATTTTTGCGGGCAATCATTTGCGGCATATCTACTTTCAAGTTGGATAACTTGATGCCGTGTAATTCAAATTTTTCGTGCGCATTGTGATAATGTTCCGAAGAATCTAATAAGGCTTTTGAAGGAATACAGCCCACATTCAAACACGTCCCACCGAGGGTAGGATAGCGTTCGATAATCGCCGTTTTCATGCCCAATTGAGCACATCGAATAGCGGCTACATATCCGCCAGGTCCTGAACCAATGACTGTTACGTCGTATTTCATCACTTTGTATATTGGTGTATTAGTATATTTATGTATAGACTTTATCAAAGGGAGTTTGAGGGATAAAAAGTGTTTGCAAAAACGTTTTTCATCCCTCAAGACTCCCCACCCGCGTTGCCGCAGGCAACGCGCATTATTTTTATTGGAGGTCGAAAATT
>CAYUNA010000500.1:0-4077 GCA_964445895.1 uncultured Saprospiraceae bacterium
TAAGTGCCGCTATGTTCTAAATGAAATTTAAATGCGGCGCAAAAAGTAATTTACTTTAGCTAATATTTCGTTGTGCGCCTGCGGGATTTTCAAGGTAGAAAATCCCGAAATGCATACCATAAAAATAGATTGAAATAGAATGAATCTGCCCCGCACTTTATAGAATGGAAATTCGGGATGACTCATATTTATAGCCCATACTGTCCTCTTTTTTGCAAAAACAGTATCTTCTGCCGCAAATATTCCTACTACTTTTGTATCCATATTTCACTATTAAAAATAAACCGTATGCGATACTTTTTACTCTGCTTTTTCAGTCTCCTTTTCGTTCAATTAAATGCCCAAACGCGGATTGATGCAACGCTCAGTTTTCAAACTGACCCCGAAAAGCAATATTCAATTTACGTCCCTTCTTCTTATAATGAAAATACGCCTAACAAAATGGTTTTGGGACTACATCCACTCAACACCAGTCGCTGGAATTCGATAAGCTGGTGCGATACGTTGATTGCCTTTGCCGAAGCGAATGACATCTTGATGATATGTCCTGACGGCGGTGCAGACGGCGCGGTTGACGACCCAATTGATATTGCTTTTACAGACGTTATTTTGGATTCCATGCAAACTTGGTATAATGTCGATGCCTCAAAAATCTATGCAATGGGCTTCTCATGGGGTGCACGCACAACTTATACCTATGGACTAGCCAATGTGGAAAAATTTGCTGGTTTTATGCCCATCGGAGCAGCAATCAATGGTCTGAATGAGACTGGTAGTCTTGTCGAAAATGCTGTCGATAAGCCATTTTACATCATTCATGGTAGCAATGATTCGCCCAATAGTCGCTTTATTCCGATACGAGATGCGCTAATTGATGGAGGCGCTTGTGTGGAAACAAATTTATTGAGTGGCGTCGGGCATACGATTGATTTTAATAATCGAAATGCGATTTTGACCACAGGATTTCAGTGGTTGGAATCGGTGGAATGTGGTATTATTGATGGTGTGAATGATTTGGCATTAGCGGCTGCAACGACGATTTTCCCAAATCCAGTTTCGCTTGGAAATGTAGTAAAAATTGAAATGGAAAATGAGGAAGTTCCTTCTGAAATTCAGCTTTTTGATGTAACAGGTAGAGTAGTTCTTAATTTAGTAAATACGAATCAGGTAGCAACGTATAAATTAGAAAAAGGAGTTTATTTTATGACTGTGACAACACAGGCAGGAATGTTTTCTAAAAAATTGGTAATCAATTAAAAACTCATTTTACGCGCTTGCAAATTTCTAAATAAAACGATTCTTTGACAAATCCAATCTCGTCAAATAGAATTTAAAAAAAGAGAGAAATATTCTTTTATAGCTGGAGCAAAAACCTTATTTTTTCTTGAAGAAATAAGATTTTTGCTATAGCTATAAAAAAATATTTCGGAGTGCGCTCGGCCAAAAGACCTTTTGATTTCCCTGTGTTTTTTTGATTCATTATTACGACAAATAATGTGTTCGAGTACTCAATACTATAGTTTTTACAAAAAAAGGGAATCTGCAATCTATGCAAATTCCCATAATTACACATTTTGGAATACATCTAAATGTCGCTTTTGAAAACTGTAATACGCTTTTATAAATTAAAAAATACACCCACCGAATACGATGGGTTTGCAAAAATTAATCTCCCATACAACGCCGTCCCAACACTAGTAGAGACGCCCCATTTATTATTAAAATTGTAGGCAATTTCAGGATTAAATGAAAAATGTTCGGAGTTATTCGCAAAAATACTCGTGCTATTTGCCTGGTCTGTATTACTGCCATTATTTGTAGATTTTACCCCAATAAAACGTGCAATTGCCAATATTTTTTTATCAAACAATTTGACACCTCCTTCAAATCCATACAAGATTTCGTCAGAAAAACCATTCGTTCGGTTGTTGTAACCAAGGTAAATATTTGTGTAAGCTTCGGCTTTTCCAATTTTAAAACCTTTACCTGCATCTATCGTCAATGATTGGTTAAACTCGCCGTCGCCTGTTTGCAAATTACCTGCCGAACCACCGCTAGCATTACCCAAAGGCAAACCAAATTTCACCGTAGCACTCAACGCTATTGGTCCTTTGGTAATCAAGCCATACTTTAAACCCAATTCGGAATCACCGAAAGAATTGATAGATTCGCCTTCTGTAATCACATCGCTGGTTGTACCCGAAACAACATTATTATTGTATGCTCGGCTAAAAAATGGCACATAAGCAATTGCGGTCAACCGATTAGTCAAGCCATATTCACCATAAAAACCAGTGTTGAAAACCCCATTCGTTGTGTTGGGGTCAATTCCACCGCTACCCGTAAAATGTTGGTCGCTCACCACCCACCATTGAAACACTTTGAAGTAGCCTTTGTCTTTGGGTTGCGGCCAGCCGCCGCCTGCAAACATTGTATTCAGCGAAAAAAACATGGCTGTAATAAACCCGAAATATATTTTTGAGTTGGTCATTTTAAATTGATTTTGATGATTTAGGAACAATAAATTAATGATTCATTTTGACAACTATTCTTCAATTGCTCCGTCGCCTACTTTCACTCCAAAAGGCTTACAAAAGTAAAGTACATGCGAGTAAGTGTTCAAGTCTGCATCTGTCGTAATTTCGTACGAATGCTCGCCGCTAAACGTCTCTACTTTTCCGATTTCAAAAGCATTATTCAGTGTATTTGGATTGTTAGTTAAATAGACATATAAACCAGGCAGTGCAGTAGAAGCGTTATAATTATCCGCAAGTCGCAGAACTAATCCAGTCTCTGTTTCTTCCAAAACGAAATCACCAGTGAGTGCATAACTGCTCGTAGTACCAATCGTACCAGAGCGACTTATTGGCTCATCAATTACAGGTTCTTCAACTTCTTCTTCCGTGACAACAATTGTCATTTCATCTCGAATTACATTACCAGCTTCAATTTCAATCTCCGCAAAAATCTGTGCAGTTCCTGCTGCAATTCCCGTCGCCAAACCATTATTATTAACAGATAAAATCGCTTCATCAGTACTTGTCCAATCAATCGTACGTTCTTCCTGAACGCCAATATTGTTGAAAAATACCGCTTCAAATTGGTGTGTGTTGCCAATTTGCAAGCTATCAATTGGCGAAGTAATATTAAGTCGTTCTTCGATAGTATCCAGCACAACATCATCGCCAATACAGCCTGTTGTAAAGATTAAAGTGCTAAAAAAAATAAAGAAAATAAATTTTGTGCTTTGCATGATTGTCGCATTTTTTCTTATTTAAAATTGATGCTGCAAAGCTAAGGGCAAGTCAAAAGGAAAGTATCACAAAATTATTATGAATCCATCACAGAGGCGCGATTAGATATTAAGGTTCTGCTAAAATGTCTTGATTAGGACGGTTTGTTTGCCTTTGAAAAATTGGTCTTTAATCTTTGACGTTTGAACCTAAAGACCAAAGACCAACTTATCAAATACCAGAGAAAGATACTACTTATTCAATTCAAAAGTAATTTTATCTCCTTTCGTTACCCCATTCTTAGTTGTCCAACCACCGTTCACTTCTACCACATATTTGGCAAGTCCACGCGACGGCATGCTTTGCGTCGAAAGCGGTTTGGCATTTTTATAAATGTCCACAATTGTCGAATCTGCACCTACATATATAATGTCTAAAGAAATGTAAGTATTTTTCATCCAAAAGCCCTGCTGTTCATTTTTCTCCATAATAAACAACATCCCCTGGTCATCTCTCATGCTCTTTCGAAACATCAAACCCTGTGCTCGTTGTTCGTCATCGTCTGCCAATTCGATATCGATATTTTTAATCGTACTGCCTGTATTTCCATTGACAAATGACAATGTTCCTTCTTTTAAAAATGGTGGTTCTTGCACTTCTGTAGTGTTGGTACCTCGCGGTAATTGAGAAAATATCCATGCACCAATTGCCAATGCCAACAAAGCAATCATCGCATATTGTTTCCAGTTCATAGACTTTTTGCGAGTCGTTTTACTTCGTTCGGAAGTGGGAACGAGCTTTTTCTTTTTTGGTTTGTACTTTGACATTGAGTTATGTTTTTTTT
>CAYUNA010000501.1:0-4055 GCA_964445895.1 uncultured Saprospiraceae bacterium
ATTGGTTATCAGGAGAGTAAAATTTAAACATGCTCTTAATTTCATTTATAAAATAGCAGGTGCGTAAGTAACATCAATTAATACTTTATATATGATAGAATTTATCAGTCAACCTTGGCACTGGGCAGTATCGGGTGCGATGATTGTCTTCGTCATGTTTTTACTATTGCTGTTTGGCGGCGAATTTGGGGTCAGTTCCAATCTCCGTGCCATGTGTGCAATTGGGGGAGCAGGCAAAAAGCACGAATTTTTCAACTACGATTGGAAAAGCCAATCTTGGAACCTTGTCTTTATCGGCGGTGCAGTCATTGGTGGCTTTATCGCCTCCCATTTTCTGGCAAGTCCTGAACCGGTGCAGATTTCGGAGGCTACTCAAGCCTATTTGAAAACGGTTGGTATCCAAACACCACAAACGCTTGCAGAAGGAACAGGCTACGTTCCTAAGGAAATATTTGCAACCGAAAACGCTTTTAGCATCAGCAATCTCATCATTTTAATCATTGGTGGTATATTGATTGGCTTCGGTACACGATGGGCGGGCGGCTGTACATCGGGACATGCCATTAGTGGATTATCGAATTTACAATTGCCATCTTTAATCGCGGTTATTAGCTTTTTTATCGGTGGTCTTTTGATGGCGTGGGTGATTTTACCGCAAATTTTAACGCTATAAAACAACTAAAATAACATGAAATTTATAAAATTCTTACTCACGGGCATTCTCTTTGGCATTGTGATGACTAAGTCGGAGGCAATAAGCTGGTTTCGCATACAGGAAATGTTTCGCTTTGAAAGTTTTCACATGTATGGCATTATTGGGACAGCAGTAGTTTTAGGTGCAATTATGGTCGCTTTGATAAAGAAAATACAGGGCAAAACTACTTCAGGCGACCCCATAAAATTTAACGCAAAAACGATGTCAATTCCACGTTATTTATTTGGTGGTACTATTTTCGGATTGGGTTGGGCGATGACGGGCGCGTGTCCCGGACCGATGTTTACGCTATTGGGACATGGGATTTGGACTATTTTGATAGTCATTTTAAGTGCTGTTTTGGGAACTTATTTATATGGAGTGCTGCGTTCGCGATTGCCACATTAGGGATTGACTCGATTGGGTATTTCCAAATAAAAAAGCCTTCCCAGTCAAACTGGAAAGGCTTTTTTCATTTAGACTTGCTACACCGTGAGCCGCAAGCCGACTACCGTGCGCCGTTATCTTATCGTGTCAAAACAACTTTTTTCACAATAACTTGATTGCCAACCATTACATTTAATTGATAAATGCCGTTTGGTAAATCATATGTTGCCATAGAAACAGTGTTTTCACCATTCATTTGACCATACGCTTGAGTACGCAATAATGCGCCATTTATGTTATACAATTCAGCGGTAACATCTGCAGTTTCTTCTAAAGATAAACCGATGTTCAATTCATCACCAAATGGATTTGGAAATGCTTTGATATCGCTGCTGCTAATGATGTCTTCCGTACTAACTACTGATTGGAAACCATTTGCAATTGCTTCTGCCAAAGTAACTTCACTTGCATTATCAATCGTGCCATTAGGGTTCGACATAAAACCAATTATTTTCAAATTGTCCACATCCCACTCCGCAGGAATATTGATAGCAAAGTTAACAATATGTGTTTCGCCAGTAGCTACCGCTGCCGGTACAGTTCCCGATTCGCCAGCATAACCGCCCAAAATAGCACGAGAAACGTGGTCATAAACCATTTGGCTCGCTGGTACAACAGAAGGCAAGTTTTCATAACCGCCCATTGGTCCAAGACCACCACCAGCATACGCATTGATTTGATTATAACCAGAGGTCGTACCAGTGACGCCATCCTCGATGATAATCATATTTAAACGGTAATCGCCAGATAAATCTGTTTGAAAATCAGCCGCCAAAGACAATTGTAAGTCTCCAGTAGTTGCATCGTAATCAGCTCCATTAACTAAAAATGCCGAAGGAGCTTGAGTCAAAGAATTCAAAAACGGTGCCTCCAAAGCCGCTGGATCAATTGCAGATACTCTCTCTACAGCAGCACTTGGGTAGCCCGTAAAACCAGGAATAGTGCTAATACCATTATCGTGCTCAGCCACAACCATTGGATCGCCATTGTGTACAGCCACACCTGCAAAGTAGTGACCATATTCTTCTGTCAACAAGTCCATCCAAACTGCACCACGAGGGCAAAACTGACACCAAGTACCCGTTGCTTCTTCTACCAACACACCTTTACCTGGCGCAGGTGTATAACCTGTCAAAATCAGACCAGATAAATTGTTACAAGCATTTTCATCGTCCATTGTACCATTGACATTAGAAATCGATATACTTACTTCTGTTGCCCCTTCTAATACAGTATATGCTTCGTCTAAAGAAAAGCTATACGTATCACCTGCTGCCAACATCAAACCACTATAAGGTTGTGTAATGTCAGTAGTACCGTCAGACAAAGTTAAATCAAAACTCGTAATCATTGTCGTACCATTGTTTTTAACAGAACCAGAAATCGTTTTAACCGTTCCTGTAATCGCATTTGGACGCAAATCAACAGTGTTCAATCCCAAATCCAAAACGGGGCTACTTGCCATCGGATTGTATTCGTAGCTCACATCATCTACATAAAAATTAACACCCGCACCTGTTGGGAAAAGGTCTACTGAAGCTACAGCGTTGTTAGGATTTTCAAATGCTCCCAAACAATCACCATTCAAAATAACTGACCATGAGTTAGCTGTCAAATTAATATCGTAAACAAAATCAACCCATTCTCCTTTGTTGTAAGCTCCACTCATTAATACATCTGCCCCAGAACTACCTCCAGTGATTTCAACAACGCCATTGTCTCGAAAGAAAATATCCGTTGCCCAAGTGACACCAATTGCCTCTTCTGCCTGGAAATTAAAATAAGCTCCGGTAGAGTTTTCAGGAATGAAAACTTTCATAGAGTAGGTAAACTGTCCTTCTGTGTGCTGACCTCCAAATGGTAAAACAACGTCTTGAGGACCACCCGCACCCTGACCTACAAAGTAAATAGAATTTGCGCCACTAGCTGCTTCGGTATCGGTTACCTGCACGTCTTCCGCGCCTCCAGTAGTACCACTCCAGGTCGTCCATTCTGGTGAAACTGAACCAACGTAGTCGCCAACGCTGTAAGACTCAAAGTCATCAGAGAAGGAAAGCTGTGCAAAACTTGTTATGCTTGCAAATAACATTGCAGCTAAAAAAAGTACATTTTTTTTCATATCTAATTTATTGATTTATTAAAAATTTAGTTTTGTAATTATATTTAATGAAATACAGAATTAAGTTATTCTTAAATTGTAAGTGCCGTGTTGTAATTAAGTACGCGCAATAATTATTTCGGTAATTTTTAAATAAAAAATAGCGGAGAAACGTGTTTTTGATTGGTAAAGGTAACTTTTTCAATATAAAAAGAAAAGAGAAAGACAATAAATGATAGATGGACTGCAATTTGGGTAAATATTCATTTTAGAACATTATTATTTCTAATTTTATAATTACTACGAGGCACTTACGTTGTCACATTAATTCAAAAAACGTCAAAAACACATTATCTAAAAAAATCATCTTATCTGTGACATCATTTTTTTAACCAAATTTGTTGCAAAGTCCCTATAAATATTGTATTTTTGCAGTCCCTCCAACTGATGAATTCCCTCTTTTTACAATCCCTCCCTTCCGTAGTTACTAGAATAATTAACCAGATTTTTTAATTTTTACACGAGAGAATGTACACATTTAACTTAATTGTCATATTTATGGCGTTGTTTATTACTGTTTTAAATAGTAAAGGTGTCACAACTTCAAAAGGATAATTTTTTAAACTTTTGTAGATTGGTACACTCCCCTCATTATTATTTTTAAGTAAAAAGGCTAAATATTAACGTGTTTTCAAACTTTGGAAAACTTGCACTTGCAAAGTTTTTCCTCAAAATTGTTTGTAAATACTATCTTTTTTTTGCTATTAAGAAACGCAAATTGAATAAATTTACGGGCGGCGCATCAAATGTAAGGCA
>CAYUNA010000502.1:0-4047 GCA_964445895.1 uncultured Saprospiraceae bacterium
ACTAATCATTTTCGGCTCAAAATGAACTGCATTTTTTTTATGAGAAAACCCTTTTTTACTAAACAAGAATGCGTTCTACTTAATTTCGTAATCCGGCAAACTCACTACTTTCGATTCCCCAGCAAACGTCACTTTTTTAATTATCTGCAGCATATCTTCCGCAAAGACGTGACGGTTAAATTTATGAGCCAACTTCAACGCCCCAGTCCGACATTCTGAGTAGGTTTTTTCCGAATTTTTAAATGCATTTAGCTGCCGCAAAAAATCCGCTTCATTTTCGGGTTCAAAGCAAAGTCCAGCCTTATATTTTTGAATTAATTGCATACATTCCCCTTCCAAACCAAGCAAAATTGGTTTGCCCATCGCTGCGTTTTCAAAAATTTTGGAAGGAATTACCGTTTTAAAAGTTTCGTTTTTTCGTAAGGTCACCAACGCTACATCAGTAATACTAATATAATTTTTTACCAAATCTTTCGTCACTGAAGGAAGCATTGTTACATTGGTCAAATTCAAGGCTTTTTTCTGTTCTAAAAGCTGGTCTTTCATCGCGCCATTTCCAACAAAAAGGAAGTGAATATCAGGGTCAGTTACAGATTTTGCGGATTCCAAAATAAAGTCTAATTTATGTGCCATTCCATGTGTGCCCATGTAACCAACTACAAATTTTCCTTCTAAATTTAACGCTTTCAGTAATTTTTCAGACTTCGGTTGAGGCGGATAATTATGTAAAACTACCCCATTTTTCACCACATCAATTTTAGCTTTTGAGATTCCTCTTTTACCGATATTCTCTTTAAATGCATTCGTCACAACCACAATCCGAGTTGCTTTACGATACAAAAACAACTCAATTTTTTCCAGAAAATTTATCACTCTTGGACGACTAATCGCCTCTACTGCTTTTATAGACTCTGGCCACAAATCCCGAACCTCCATAATCCAGGGTTTTCGTTTAAATAAGGCTGAAAAATAACCAAAAAATGCCGTAAAAAACTGTGGGGTTGTCGCAATAATCACATCAGTTTTGACAAATAAACTTGCAAAAAATGCCATTACGCCAAAGCTAATATAATCCAAAGTTCGCTTCAAAATCCCGCTGTTTTGCGACATATAACTCCACACCCGAATGACTTTAATACCATCCAACTCTTCTGTTTGGTATAATTTATTTTTATAGCCAAGATACACTTTGCCTTCTGGAAAATTCGGCACACACGTAATCACCGTCACTTTCGCCCCCTTGTTCAGCCACTCCTGCGCGTGTTCATAAGTTCGATTGGCAGGCGCATTGCTTTCAGGGGGAAAGTTGTCTGTCAAAAATAAAATTCTCATTTTAGGTGTATTGTAGTGTGCAATTTTTTGTCAAAATAGACGACGGCGACGGTAGCTGATTCCGTCAAATTAAATCCAGCGGCGTATTCATATTTTTCTATAGTTACTTGGGTGAAATTATCAAAAATAAACTGACCAAAATCTCCAAAAACGGAGCTTTTATCAGCATTAACGATGACATTTGGATGAAAATGAAAATATGCACTACCCCATTGTCCATCCGGCAATTCATCTATTATTTGGATTGTTTTTTCTTCAAATTTAAACGTCCGACTATGCGATATTTTAAAATGTGAATGACCATTATAAGTCGCTCGTAAAAATCCTTTGCCTTCTACTAAATGCGTAATTTTGGCGCGATAACCGACCCGAAATCCCCCCCAAATATCCGATTGTTCCTCCCCTCTGACTTTCACCGTATTGTGCGCCGCAGTTGACCGTTCAAAATGCCGCTTCTCGTTTTTTTCGTAAGTCGAAATTCCCGTATCCACCAAAATTGGCTGTGCTGCATACCGCAACACAAAATTCATCATATCGCTATGCGCATGACCAGGAATATAATCCGGCCCAATGTCACCTATATCTACGGTAGTTTCGTAGGTTTTGGTCGTTATTTTTCGATAGCCCGATGACTTTAATTGATTTTTTTTCAGCACAAGCCCCAACGCTTGCCCATATCTGAGTAAATCTGTTGCTTTTGGTGCTATCCCAACCGTACTATCGTTAAAATTAGGCATAGTTCCATCCGCAAATTGCATCGCCGCTAACCATCCCATCATCGCCGTTGCTTTTTCTTTGAAAAATGGAAGAAGATTATGTACAAAAATAGCTGAATTATTTTGCAATAAATTCACAGAATCCAGCACTCGAAATAGCATCAATTGATGATACATCGGACTCAGTTCAAAATGCGCACCATCGTCCAGAATTTGTTCTTCTAACTGTTCATAAATTATCTTTTCAGCAATATCAAAAAACGATTTTTCCTTAAAATAAAATGCCCCAAACAACAAAGCAAATCCATTTTCTAATAAATGATTGCCCATTAAATGATACTCCAACTGACGCGTCAATAATTCCAATTGAGCATACAAAAAACGGTCAATTTCAGCATCTTCTGTATCATTTTTAGTCAAAAATTTTATCCAAAAAATTGACCGCAACGCAATTGGAAATGGTTCAAAACCATCTTTCAAAATTGCTTGATTTCTAATAAAATCACGGATTAACTTTAAACCCGTTTTTTCATCAAAATCTGGTTGTAGTAAATATTCAAAATAATTCAAATTATACGTCCACAACTTGCCATTTTCAGCAAAATTCCAGTCGATTTCATTCTTAAAATCATGGTCAATATTCAAAAAAGAAAAATGATTGTCGCCGAGGTAAGACCTGTATGAAGGAACAGAACTTTGGAAGTTTAGTTTTTGAGTTGAAACGGTTTTAGATGGTATTCTCAAAGTCGCTTTCCATCCCATTTTTCTACGAAAAAGATAAAAAAGCTGATACCGAATTTGAATAAATTTCAAATGCCGCAGCGTTTCCCAGTAGCGAATAATCGCATTTAAATACCTGATTATCAAATGATTGAAGCCTTATTTTTTATAAAATCGTTCTTTATTATTCTCTTTTTCCCACAACTTTTGATAAACTTCTTTTGGAAAAAAGTCCTTTCCAAAATTCATCAAAAACTTCGACAAACGATTGCGCCAGGTAATCGGAATTTCCACTAATTGTCTATCAATCATTCCCATTCGCTTACTTCGAAACAGCATTTTCACATTATCCATCTGCCGTAAAAACAGCTGCTTTTGCAAGGGTAATAGTTTACTTTTTTCTAAAGTATCTGGAAACATCAATTCATATCCCATTTCCTGCAAAAGTGGTGCTTGAATACGCTCAATTTCCCATAATTTTTTAGTAGGTACTTGCGTTTTGAACTGATTAATTTTTGACGTATCCAACGTACTTTTTACATAACTTTTTTCTCCGTTTTCATTCTGTAAATTTAACATTTCCTCCTCGAATTCTATTTCCAAAAAATCACAAACTTTCCGCAGCGTTTTATCTGGAAATTCCAGCAAATTTTCGTATTTAATAATCAAATATTGCGCCTTCCCCACCTTCTGCTGATTCGAAATCGCCACCACATTACCACTCACCCAATCTTGTGCTGCCAACAAAATATTTTGAAAATTTCGCGTCGCATTGCTATATGCTGTCGCCCGTCCGTCACGCACAATATGAATAATTTTAGCATCAGGAATCAGCAACAAAAGGTCGGCTAAATAATGCTGCAAATTTGGTGATTTATCACCCCAAATCGCCTTTCCATTTTTCGTCAATCGCTGCTCAATCGACGCACGAATTAAGTCCGGATAATCCACATATTTTTCCAGGTTTTTATAGTCTAAAAACGCTGCCAATCGACCCTGATAATCCGTTTCAATCTTCCATTTTAAAATCTCCGCTTTCGGGTATTGCAAATTCAGCGGCAACACTTTTTCATAATTTTTAAAACAAGTAATCAATCGAAATGCCTTGGAAAAACCATCCAAATCAACTTGAGAATGATTGTTCAGTAGTACCGAAAGCAAAGTTGTTCCCGATCGTTGTACACCCGCGATGAAAAAGCTATTTAGCAATTGATGATTGATTAATTTTGGGCGGTGTATCAAATGTAATGCTGTACTTTAGCCGTTATCTGGCCGTGAG
>CAYUNA010000503.1:0-4028 GCA_964445895.1 uncultured Saprospiraceae bacterium
TTTTTAGTGAAGTTTAGTTTTTCTTTAAATCTTTGAAGGCATCTTTTTGACTAAGTTAAACTTCGAAAATCCTTATTAGAAGTGATAAAAACGGTTTTTGCAAAACCGTTTTTATCACTCAAACTCCCTCTGTAAAAACAGTAATAAACTGGTGTTTCACGGGATTTGGCAACAATCTAAAAAGAATATTTTACTATCCTAAGTCTTCCGTTTCTTCTTCTTCGCTGCTGGAAACAATACATTATTCAAAATCAACCGATAGCCAGGAGAGTTTGGGTGTAAACTCAAATCCGTCTCTGGATCATTCACATAATGACGGTAATCTTCTGGGTCATGTCCGCCATAGAAAGTCCAAAAACCTTCGCCTGCCGTTCCGTGAATATATCGAGCCTCATCAGCAGGTTTGTTTTCGCCTAAGACGAGTACATTTGATTTGATAACCCGCTTATTATAAGCCGTTGTCTGTCCCATAAAGCCCTTCACCGTGCGCGTATGATTTTGTGTCAACATTGTCGGCACAGGGTCCCATTTTGCAGAAAAATCAAATAAAGTAAAGTAATCTTGCTCTGCATTGACATTTCGACCTTTGTGGTGGTCAATTGAAGCGTGTTCGTATTCAAATGGATTTTTTACCAATTGAAAATCATCGAACGCGAACGTTTGGTCAAATTTCAATTTCTCCTGTGCATTGGGGTCAGGTCCGTCACCGTCAAAGTATTTATCACAAATATCAATGCCTTGTGCTGCCAATGCAATATCGTAAGTGTCTGTTGCTGAACACATTGCAAACATAAATCCGCCACCAACGACGTACTCCTGAATTTTTTTCACAACGGCTAATTTCAACTGTGATACCTTTTTAAAACCATGTCGAGCGGCAATAGTCTCCATTTGTTTCACATTATCTTTATACCAACCATGATTGTGGTAGCTGCGATAAAATTTCCCGTATTGTCCCGTAAAATCTTCGTGGTGTAAGTGCAGCCAATCGTATTCCGTCAATTTATCTCCCAGCACTTCATCGTCATAAACCACGTCATACGGAATCTCTGCATACGATAAAACCATTGTCACAGCATCGTCCCAAGGTTGAATTTGGTCGCCCCGAATCGACTTAAAATCTTCGGTTGGCGTATAAACTGCAATCTTCGGAGGCTTCTCCAACTTGATTGCATCCTTGTTGACTTCTGGATTAGCAATTTGGTTAAAAATCTGATTCATCGCCGCATCCGGAATGATTTCGTAGCTCACTCCACGGGTTTTACATTCTTTTTCAAAAATTGGATTCGTTCGAAAAGCAAAACTACCACCTCGATGATTCAACAGCCACCAAGCCTCAATATTTTTATCCAAAACCCAATACGCAATGCCATAAGCCTTTAGGTGGTCACTCTGTTTTTCATCCATTGGAATAACCAGGTAGGCGGCTTGTGCCGAAAAAGTTGCGACAAATAATAGAGAACAAATTACAATCAATCTTTTCATAATAAATACAGTTATTTATTTCGTGTTCCTAAGAACACTTACTTTTTCAGAAAGTCTAATGAGAAACGAAATTAGGCAATTTTAAATTGTCTAAAAATCAGTTTAACACAATGCTAACCATTTTAATGCAAAAAGTAGGCGAGAACGATGCGTTTGACAAATTTTAAGGATTTTTTTTTAATTTCGGGTTTTAAAAAAACAAAAAATAATGAAAAAATACACCACTTTACTTATTGTCTTCATTTTCGCAACGACTACCACTTTTGCACAGTCTATTTTAGAGAAAATGCTCTTCGACCTACCCGATGTTATTTTTAAAAAATTGGAAACTCCCGAAGGATTTGAGGCAGCCTACGAACTTCATATCAAGCAACCACTCGACCACAAAGACCATTCAAAAGGCTATATTTATCAACGGGCATTTCTCTCGCATCGAGGGTTCAATCGACCGATGGTCATGGCGACGGAAGGTTATGCCCGCCCTCGGAATCGTATGTACGAATTGACGTCAATGTTGGACGCAAACCAACTCGATATCGAACACCGATATTTCGGAACATCCGTGCCAGATACGCTAAATTATGAATACCTAACGTTCGAACAAATGGCGGAAGATTTACACCACATCAATGAGTTATTTAAAAAATTATACCAGGGGAAATGGGTGTCAACAGGTATCAGTAAAGGTGGGACAACGACGATTTTTTATCGCTATTTTTATCCAAATGATGTGGACGCCTCTGTGCCGTATGTCGCACCAGTAAATTATGAATATGAGGAAAAACGCATCTATGAGTTTTTGGATAAAGTAGGAACAGCAGAGTGCCGAGAGGACATCAAAGAAGTACAGATTCGTCTGCTGCAAGAGCGCGAAAAAGTGTTGCCGTTATTGAAGTGGTACGCGAAAGGGGCGAAGCATAAATATACTTATTTGACACTCGAGGAAGCCTTTGAATATGCGGTTTTAGAATACCCGTTTTCGTTTTGGCAATGGGGGCATGATTGTTCTAAAATACCTGCTGCGGATGCGCCGTTGGAAGTTGTTTTAGAAAATTTTATGGAAGTAGTCGGTATCTCTTTTTACTCTGATGCAGATATGGAAGCCTTCGCGTCACACTATTATCAGTCATCCACTCAGATGGGCTATTATGGCTATGAAGTAGACGAATTTAAAGGTTTATTGAAAGCCTTGCCGACGGATAAAAATCCATATGCGTCGTTTACACCTAATAAAATGAAGGTAGAATTCGATGGCACCTTGACCAATAAAGTCGCCAAATGGCTAAAAACGGATGGTAATAATTTTCTCTATATCAACGGCGGCATTGATACTTGGTCTGCAACAGGTGTGGAAAAATCAGATAAGGTGAATTCGAAGTGGTTTATTTTAGAAGGGAAAGACCATGCGAAGGCAAGGATTGCAAATATGACGGCGGCGGAAAAGAAGGAGTTTGAGACGACGCTGAAGGGCTGGTTGGGAATGTGATTTGATAATTTATTTGATGAATTCTATAATTTTAAAAGTTATAGCAGAAGATTTTTTTGTGAATTTAAAGCAAAATGTGACAGGGTAAGTGCCTGTATGTTTTAAATGCAACAAGCCTCTATTTCGATTTTTTTATTAAAAAAGTAGATAGTAGATATTTTGCTAATGAATAATAATCCTTGATTAGAAATATAATTTAGATATTCTAAAAATCAATAATTTTAATATGAAAATTATATGTTGTCGAGGGAATTGTTAGAAAAGAAAAAGAAAATAGAGAACGAGGAGAAAAAGAGGGTGGGGGGCTACTGAAAGCCTTTTTTCAAAATTTCTTATTGTATTCTTCTACTTCATCAACAAACATGCCATAGCGTTTAAGGGTAATATGAAGCCATAAATTGTAGCTTTTGTGACACGAATTTAAGCTGCCACTTAGATTGTTGTCAATGTAAATATTGAGTCATCCCAATCTTTTTATTATAGAGAATGCGGTGCAAAACCACCCTTTTTTAATCTGTTCTACCCTTTAAAAACCTTTGAACCGCGCGTAATTTTTGTTCTTTCGTGAACATTTTTGGCTCAAAATGCCCATTGAACAGATTAAGAGCATGTCTAATTCTATATTAAAAATTCGGGATGACTCATGTTAGATGTTAACTCTCATACTCCGTAATAATCTTCTCCGTTTTCGCACTCGTCACCCGATTGATTAGACGTTCTGCTTCGTGGTCATCACGGATAGTTTTAGCTAATGTAAAGCTTGCACTTACCGTAGCAATCACACCCATTGCCAAAAAACCTTTGACCCAAAAATCGCCGTCCATCATAAAAATACCAATCAGTAAGCCCATAAAAGCCAGTAAAAACGTTGCCCAAACTTGAAATCGCCACGCCGAAGTATTTTGATTAATTAAATTGTTATTCATCATAACAGTAACTTTTTTAAGAAAACTGATTATTAAAGTAGCTGAAGGATTCGATACTTTAATAAGTCTGTTTTCGGTGAAAAAAATTGATTTAGTATAGTGTGCAAAAACCGTTTTGCTCCCTTAACGCC
>CAYUNA010000504.1:0-4016 GCA_964445895.1 uncultured Saprospiraceae bacterium
CGATGATTTTATTCTTTGCAATCAAACTATACAAGTATAGAACATCCGCTAAAAATACCTGCCTTTTAGAAAATGCTAATTTCCGCCTCGTAGTCCTTAATTATTTGAATAGTGTAAAGAGATATTGTTGCGTGTACATATCATTTTGGTTTTGGAGAACAATGTCAGGTAGAATAGAATAGCCGTTTCTAAACTTATTGATGTATCATCTCATTTTTAAAAAAAGTAGCCAATAACGAAGCAATTTTTAATTTTTTAACTACATTCAATATAAAGCTAAAGGGAATAAAGCAGAAATCCAAATTTTTGATGATTTACTTTTCTAAAATATAACAAACCACCTCCCTAAAATTCCCCTTTTTTCGCAATCTCCCCCACATTTCTACATTTATTCTATCTGTTATCAAAAACATTGTTGAAAATCTGAACGTTATTGTGTAAATTACCGTGTAAAAACCATCTGTTCTCTAAGCCTGTTTTAGAAAAAGTTAAGCTATGCAAAATAAAATATACCTCTTCTCTCTGCTGCTGTGTCTCTCTTGGACGGCCACTTTGGGCCAATCTACGCAGACGGAATTTGGAAAAAATCGTGTACAATTTCACAATGATTTTGCGGAATGGAGTAAGTATGAAAGCCGAAATTTTATCACCTATTGGTATGGCGAAGGGCGACTGATTGGGCAATCGGTGGTGCAGATGGCGGAGTATGATTTTAATGAAATTCAGGGCGTGTTGGAACACCGCATGAACGACAAAATTGAAATCATCGTCTATAAAGATTTGACCGATTTGAAACAGTCAAATATCGGGAGCGAAGATGCGTTTGAAAATGTGGGTGGACAGACGAAGATTGTGGGTAATAAAATGTTTGTTTATTTCAATGGTGACCACAATGACTTGCGGCGTCAGGTGCGCGAAGGGATTGCATCGGTGTATTTAAATGCAATGTTGTTTGGCTCAAATTTGCAGGAAATTGTTCAGAACGCAGTGATGATGAATTTACCGAATTGGTTTAAACAAGGATTGATTGCCTTTGTAGGTGAGCCCTGGAGTCCAGCGTTAGACAACCAATTGCGGGATATTTTACTGTCTGAAAAATATGCTGATTTTAAAGAAATTGCGGATGACCACCCAGCGTTAGCAGGACATTCCTTGTGGTATTTTATTAGTCAAAATTTTGGAAATTCAACGGTTTCAAACTTACTGTATCTAACCAGAATTAATAGAAGTGTGGACAGCGGATTTTTATACGTTCTGGGCAGCACTTATGGGAAAACTGCGAAAAGTTGGAAGGAGTTTTACCTTGCTCGGTATCAGGAGGAAAGCAAATTGATGGAGCAGCCAACGGGTGAAATTGAAATAAAAAACAAGCACAATGTCCCAATTACACAGGTGAAAATCAGTCCCGATGGACAACGAATCGTATATGTCCAAAATGAAATTGGTAAAGCAAAAGTATTCTTACATGACTTGCAAACGGGCGACCGCACGATGATTTTTAAAAATGGCTTCCGCAATGCAATTCAGCGAACAGATTACAATTATCCAATATTGGCGTGGACTCCGAACGGGCAGGAATTGGCAATTATTTATGAAAAACGCGACGTGATTCAGTTGATGAAATACAACGTTTTTACGAAGGATAAAATCACGGAGGAAATTCCTAATCAATTCAATCGAATCTTCAGTGCAGAGTTTATCAATATTACGGATTTGATTGTTTCGGGGGCAGTTCGTGGACAGACGGAATTGTTTATTTACTACACCATGACACGGCAGACGAAGCGATTGACCTTCGATTTTTGGGATGATTTAGACCCTGTTTTTACCAAAGCGCACGGACAGCGAGGCATTTTATTTGCTTCCAATCGGATAGATTCGACGAATACACAAATGCGGTTGGATACAGTTTTGCCAATCACGAATTATGATATTTTTTACCTGAATTTGGATGAAAAAGATAACTCTGAACTCGTCCGTGTCACCAATACTCCTTATATCAATGAGCGATATCCTTCGCCGTTTAATGAAACATGGTTTAGCTTCCTGACAGATGAAAGTGGTTTGCAAAATCGTCGCGTCGGCTACCTTGAAGATTATTTACACCATATAGACAATGTCATTACTTTTGACGATGGCGTAGAAATGCGGTTGCATGCAGACACTGTACTTTCCAGTAAACTGGACAGCGCAGCAATGGCTTCGATTGACACAATTATAGTTGATACAATTATCAAACAGCGAGCGATTACGCACCTTCAATCCAATTACGACCGTAGTATTTTGAATCAAAGCGCAGGGCGGCATACGGAGAAGATGGCGCAATTGATTTTTAAAGATGATGTCTATCGGGTTTTTGTAGAAAAATTGGACACCGCGAAGATGGTGAACCCGACGTTTACGCAATTTCAAAAACAGCGGTTACAATTAGTAGAGAGTATAAGTAACCCAGAAGAGGAGTCGATAAATACGAATGTTTTACAACCAAAAGAGGAAGTGGAAGAAGTTGTAGAGACTCCAATTGAGCCAGAAGAAGTCCCTGAAGTGAAAAAAGATACGGGGAAGATAGACATCGACAATTACTTGTTTCAAAGTGAATTTGATGATGAAGAAGTACCATCACCAACGCAACAAGACGAGCCTGTGGTAGAGACGGAAAAGAAGGAATCGACCACGCGGTTTTTCCGTCAGTTGAATTATCGTTCTTCAACCGAAGTGGCTACGGCAGAGAAGAAAGTCCACCGTTTCCGACCGGGTAGAATCACGCCATATCGGTTAAAATTTCGGACGGATTATGTGACTACACAGTTGGACAATACTATTTTATTTGAAGGTCTGAATAGCTTCGCGGGTGTACCGCAGGATTTCGGTTATCCTGCGCCAGGGATTTTATTGAAAGCGAATTTTAAAGATTTACTGGAAGATTATCAATTTGAAGGTGGTATTCGCGTGCCTACTACGTTTAATGGAGCGGAGTATTTCCTGATTTTTGATGATAATAAAAAACGTTTTGATAAAAGATATGCGCTGTATCGTCGGAAGTTGCGATTTAATTTACCTGAAAACAACAACATAGTGAATACTGTTGGTCCGACAAATCCAAAGTTTGAAAACGAAATCATCTTAGGGCAATATCGCGTCAAATATCCATTGGATGTTTTTACCAGTATTCGCGCGACCGGTTCGCTTCGCTTTGACAATACACGATTTTTAGCAACCGAATTGGCGACGTTAGAGCCGCCGATAATTCGAGAACAACGCTTGGGTCTGAAGCTCGAATATGTGTTTGACAACACACTGGATGTTTCGTTGAATATCAAAAATGGGACACGGTATAAATTTTATGTAGAAACGTCCAAAGGTTTTAATTTGTCCTTCCAGGATGGGGCTAATTTAGATTTAAATCAAGGCTTTTTGTCAGTTATTGGGGCAGATGTACGGCATTATCAGCGGTTTTTGAAACACTCTGTTTTGGCGGGTAGATTTGCCTTTGCGTCGTCGTTTGGTAGTGAAAAAATACTGTACCAATTGGGGGGCACAGACGGTTGGTTGCTACCAAAATACAATACCGATATTCCATTTCCACAATCAAATGAATTTGCGTTTCAGACCGTCGCTACCAATATGCGTGGCTTTC
Organism: uncultured Saprospiraceae bacterium; assembly: GCA_964445895.1. Lineage (GTDB taxonomy): Bacteria > Bacteroidota > Bacteroidia > Chitinophagales > Saprospiraceae > CAYUNA01. The sequence goes on from CAYUNA010000504.1 coordinate 3,638, forward strand.
GTTTAAATATAAGAAATGGTAATTCTTTTGCATTAATCAATACGGAACTGCGAATGCCCGTTTTCCGCTACATTTTTCCACATACGCAGTCTAATTTCTTTAGAAACTTCCAGTTGGTTGGTTTCTTTGACGCAGGCACGGCTTGGCAAGGCACTGATCCATTTGATGAAGATAGCCCGATTAATACAGAAATTATTTCGGATATTCCGCAAGTAGAAGTGAAGGTGACGTACTTCCGCGACCCGATTGTGTTTGGCTACGGTGCAGGTTTGCGGACGGTACTTTTTGGGTATTTTGTGCGACTGGATTATGCCTGGGGATTGGAGACACGGCAGGTGCAAGACCCAAGGTTGTATTTGAGTATTGGGATGGATTTTTA
>CAYUNA010000505.1:0-4016 GCA_964445895.1 uncultured Saprospiraceae bacterium
CTCGAAAAATGGCTTTAGCCATTTTTCGAAAATACAAAATGACTTTTTACACACTGTATTATATTAGATTTCCTCCCATTTTCCCTTTTTCATAAACGCCTCATTCTACTCATTGCTAATTGCTCATCCCCATACCTTATTCTCCCAAGTGTGTTTTCCATTTTTCAAACACTTCATTGCCTTCGTCAAACCTTCCATCGTCATCGGAAACATTTTATTATCGGAGAACTGTCGTATCGTACTTACGGTTTCATAATATTCCCATTCGTATTCTGGCGTCGGGTTGATCCAAATGACATCTTTAAAGTGTTCTTTAATTCGCTTCAGCCAGGTGATGCCAGCTTCGTCGTTATAGTGTTCGACTGAACCACCTCGGTAAAAAATTTCATAAGGAGACATCGCCGCATCACCTACAAAAATGACTTTGTAATCACGATTGTATTTTGCCAATAATTCGAGGGTAGGAGTGCGCTCGTTAAAGCGGCGGCGGTTGTTTTTCCAAACGGATTCGTATAAGCAATTATGAAAATAGAAAAATTCGAGATGCTTGAATTCCCATTTGGCAGCAGAAAAAAGTTGCTCACACAATTGAATATGGTCATCCATCGACCCCCCAATATCCATGAGCATTAGTACTTTGACGCGGTTCTTTTTGGACGCTTGCATAGAGATGTCAAGCATACCTGCGTTTTCGGAAGTTCGGCGAATGGTGCCGTCTAAATCCAGTTCTTCGGGGATACCCTCGCGGGTGAGAATGCGAAGGCGTTTGAGTACCATTTTAATATTTCGGGTATTGAGTTCAACGCTATCATCAAGGTTTTGAAATTCGCGTTTTTCCCAGACTTTTATAGCTTTTCGATGCCGACTTTTACCGCCAATGCGGAAGCCTTCAGGATTGTAGCCGCTGTGCCCAAATGGAGATGTTCCACCTGTACCAATCCATTTATTACCGCCATTGTGTTCTTCATTTTGTTCTTTTAATAATTCTTTAAAACGATCCATTAATGCATCTAACCCACCGAGTTTTTCTAACTTTTCGCGTTCTTCATCAGACAGTTCATTGTTAAAAAACTTTTTCAACCAATCACCAGGGATTTCTGTTTCAAAAAAATTATCAGGAATGGCGTCCAAACCTTTAAAATACTCGCCAAAAATTTTATCAAAGCGATCTAAATGCCCTTCTGTTTTTACAAAAATAGCTTTACTCAATCCATAAAAATCTTCCACATTATAGTTGATAATATTTTGCTTTAATGCTTCCATCAACGCCAAATATTCGTGTAGACTGACTGGAATTCCATGTTTGCGCAAAGCGTAAAAAAACGATAAAAACATATTGATGGTATTGAGTAGATTTAATGAAATTAATGATAAAAGCAAGCGTAAATTTAGAAACAATATTTTGATAGTGTTGATGTAGCTAATTTCAAAAGCAAATCTACCTAAAAATACTTATTCAAAAAAATTGGATATATCAGGAATTGGCGTTATTTTTGGCTTTTGTTAGTAGAATTTTTTTTATTAGAAACGAAACTAACCAACTGCTTGAAGATATTAAAAACGACCTTCACCTCTACTAGTCAATATAAATGACTGGGTTTCAAGGATTTTTGCTCATAATAGGATTTTAAAAAAAGGATGTCCCACATACATATTGCAATCAACATTAGTTGAGAACATCTGCTGTGGAAATATTAGACCAAACCGATTTTATAGTAATTATTGAACAAGAAAACACTGAAAGATTTAGAACAATGAAACGTTTTTTACAATTATTTGCTGGAGGTTTTATGTTGGTAATGATTCATGCTTGTAGTTCCGATAATTTATCGAGTCCTGTTGAGTATGATTTGAAGCAAGCACTAAATGCAGCTTCTCCAACTGGAAATTACACGGGCTATATTATGCCAGACGGTAGTGATTTATCAGAAATACCACAAGATCCGAAAAATCCATTAACCATCGAAAAGGTTGAATTGGGTAAGATGTTATTTTTTGAGACAGGATTGGCGTTAGAACCTTTCCATGACGAAAATAAAGAAACATATTCCTGTTCAAGTTGTCATGTTCCTGAGTGTGGTTTTATGCCAGGGCGTGCACAAGGTATTGCAGATGGTGGTCGCGGATTCGGAAATATTGGTGACAATCGTTGGAAAGACCCGAACTACGAAGATGCTCAAATCGACGTTCAAGGTGCGCGCGCTTTGAACTTGATGAACGTGGCCTATACAACGAATACGTCATGGTCTGGAATGTTTGGTGGTAACGATGCCAACATTGGAACAGAGCATTTGTGGGATAGTAATCCTGCTTTGGAAGTCAATCACCTTGGTTATATGGGCTTAGAAAGTCAAAATATTGAAGGTCTACACTTACATAGATTAATTATCAATAAAGATATAACGGATAATTTAGGATATACGCCTTTATTTGATGCGGCATTTCCAGATTTTGATGGTGAGGAACGTTATTCTGACCTTACTGGTAGCTTGGCAATCTCTGCTTATTTGCGGTCAATGATTACCAATGAAGCCCCTTTTCAAAAATACTTGAAAGGCGAACATGAGGCAATGTCTCGAGCGCAAAAATCCGGAGCGTTATTGTTTTTTGGAAAAGCAGGATGTTACCGTTGTCACAACGGGCCAGCTTTAAATAATGCCGATGACTTCTACGCTTTGGGCGTAAATGACTTGTATCAGAGTGGCTTGGCTTTGGCAACAGATGAAAATGATATTCGTAATTTTGGACGAGGTGGTTTTACGGGAGAAGCTTCGGATATGCACAAATTCAAAGTGCCGCAGTTGTACAATATGCGTGAAACACCATTTTTCTTTCATGGAAGTAGCAAGCGATCGATGATGGAAGTTATTGATTACTTCAATGCTGGAGTACCAGAAAATCCGAATGTACCAGCTGAGAATATCGCGCCACAATTGCATCCATTAAACCTGACACATCAAGAAAAAATTGACTTGATTGACTTTTTAGAAAATGGACTTTGGGATGCTGGTTATCGACGATTTGTTCCAGAATTTGTCCTTTCTGGCAATTGCTATCCCAATAATGACCAAGTGTCACGAGTGGATTTGGGATGTGAATAATCTTAATGTTTTAACATAAAAAAAAGCGGTCGTTTTCAATTTGAAAACGACCGCTTTTTTATTGGTAAAGCTCAAAAAAATCTGAACTTTGAACATTAAAAATCAATTAAACCAATGTCAAAAATAATTGGCTGATTGTTACTCGGTGAACTGTTGCCATATGCCAAATATGATGGAATAAATAACTGCCCACTGCCGCCTTTGCTAAGGTAAGGAATACCAATTTGCCAGCCCAAAATTAGATTTTGTAATGGAAAAGTAATACCAGTCGTGTTTTGGTCAAAAGTATCACCGCTCAAGTTATAGCCCTTATAAGTCACCGTTACATTATCATTCAAATTAGCTCGCTTCGTATCTCCAGTATCTTCAATAACCCGAATAAAAACACCAGATTCATCCAAGAAAGTTGCTGTTAAGTTATTGTCTTCTAAATACTGAACAATTGCCAAGCTATCTTGTGTCAACTGTGCCTGACCTGCTGCGGTCAAGGAAGGAATACTAGGTTCTGGAATATCGTCTTTGCAGGCAAATAAGGCGATGCCACAAAGCAATAAGAGTGGAAATAATCTATTCATAATTTTGATTTGATTGTTGTAAAAATTAGTTGAAATAAGAACGAAACGAAAACCGATTTCGCCGTCTCAGTACAGTATGCACAAAAATAGATTTTTAACGAAAAACATAAATCATTCTGAAATCTATAATTGGTAAAATGAGATACAAAATCATCTTATTTCTTGAAGAATGCATTTATAGTAATGCGTAGAACTAATACAGTGTAACAAAAGTTTTTTTGGTTTTTAAGGAGGGAGAAAATTGCAAATTTTCGACCTCCAATAAAAACAATACGCGTTGCCGCAGGCAACGCGAGTGGGGTTCTTGAGGATGAAAAATGATTTTTCATCCTCAAACTCT
>CAYUNA010000506.1:0-4016 GCA_964445895.1 uncultured Saprospiraceae bacterium
CCTTTTAAATAGAGGTTTTGACCAACAGCAATCGCTGCCAAATTCATGATAAAAGATAAAATTAATACGCGCTTTTTCATCAATTTTCTATTTAAGGAACGCGAAATAAATAGATTAACATTCTTGAGAGAGAAAGTCAATTTATTTATTTCGCGTTCCTAATCATTCCCATTCAATTGTTGCTGGCGGCTTAGTAGAAATATCATAAACTACTCGATTTACGCCCTTCACTTGATTGATAATTTCACTCGAAACCGTCGCCAAAAAATCATATGGCAACCGACTCCATTCAGCAGTCATGCCATCCGAAGAATTAACTGCCCGCAAAGCTACCGTTTTTTCATACGTCCGTTCATCGCCCATGACGCCAACAGATTGTACTGGCAACAAAATTGCCCCAGCCTGCCAAACCTCGTCATAAAGGTCGTATTTTTTCAGGTTATTCGTATAAATTGCGTCCGCTTCTTGCAACATTGCCACCTTTTCGGGTGTAATATCCCCTAAAATACGGATACCCAAACCTGGCCCAGGAAATGGATGCCGACCTAAGATTGCTTTTGGAATGCCCAATTCTGACCCAACTTTTCGAACTTCATCTTTAAATAAATTTCGCAATGGCTCTACAATTTTTAACTTCAACAAATCTGGCAAACCACCCACATTGTGATGGGATTTGATGGTTACGGATGGTCCGTGAACAGATACGGACTCAATAACATCGGGGTAAATAGTGCCTTGTCCTAACCATTCAATGCCTTCTAATTTCTCTGCTTCTTCCTGGAAAATCTCCACAAAAACACGACCGATTACTTTCCGTTTGCCTTCAGGGTCAGCCTCCCCAGCCAATTCTCGATAAAAACGGTCTTTCGCATTAACGCCAACTACGTTCAAGCCCATACCGTTGTAAGATTTCAAAACCTCTTCAAACTCATCTTTACGCAATAGACCATTGTCAATGAAAAAGCAAATCAGTTGCTTGCCAATTGCTCGATGCAATAACATGGCTGCTACCGTTGAATCCACACCGCCTGATAAACCCAATAAAACATTTTCTTTACCAATTTTTGCTTTCAATTCCGCGACGGTATTGTCCACAAAAGCAGCGGGTGTCCATTCGCCTTTACACCCTGCAATATCTATCAAAAAGTTTTTCAAAATCGTACCACCGTCTAAGCTGTGCGTTACCTCAGGGTGAAACTGAATGCAATAAACGGGTTGGTCAAATGCGCCATCTTTCGCTTTGTAAGCTGCCACTTCTACATGGTCTGTACTTGCTAACAATTCAAACTGTTCAGGAATTTCCATAATGGTATCACCGTGTGACATCCACACTTGCGACTCCTCTCCTACTCCATCTAAAAAACCACCTGTTTGATGAATTTTTGATAAGCTAGCTTTTCCATATTCTCGCTTCTCTGACCGTTCTACTTTTCCGCCATAAAAATCAGCGATATACTGCGCACCGTAGCAGATTCCTAAAACGGGTCGTTTGCCAATCACTTTATTCAAATCCAATTTTAAGGCTTTCTCCTCCTTCACGGAAAACGGACTACCTGATAGAATTACTGCTTTTACAGAATCATCCAATTTAGAGACCTTATTATAAGGTATGATTTCACTATAAATATTTAGCTCCCGTACGCGGCGAGCAATCAGTTGGGTATATTGAGACCCAAAATCCAAAATTAAAATTTTTTCCGTCATGGGCGCAAATATATTAAGAGTTGGCGAAAGGGTTAGAAGTTGGTTGTTTTTTTTTAGATTTTGATGAAAGGTTGATGGTTTGGACGGATATTTTTTGTTTCCTTTGCGGTTGGAAACCTCCAATAAGTACAATCTGCCTCGCCTGTTGGTTCGTACCTGTTTTAGGTATATTATCCAACAGATGTAATTATTGTGTAAAGTAAGTTTCTCTATATTATTAGAAAGGTTTTTTTGGGAATCAAAAAGGTTTGCAAAAACTGTTTTGATTCCTTAACGCCCCATAAGATTTTATATCGAAAGGTTTTCTGTCCGCACGCACCCCGAAATATCCTTTTTCAGACGGAGCAAAAACCGTATTTTTTTTTGAAAAAATACGGTTTTTGCTCCGTCTTTAGAATTTAATTTTTCTCTTAACGAGAAAAAAATTGCCTTATGATGCAGCTCCGAGTGAGTTTTTTAATGTTCAAAAATCTTGCGATTTTCTCGCTTCTTAAAACATTAAGGAAATTACTTTTTACAATATTAATCGCTCGGACTTAATTCAAGTTTCAAACAACTCTCAACTCATAAACATGCAACAATTACTCAATAAAATACTTTGGAAAGGGAAAAGCAAATGGCAAGTAGCGGGTGCGAGTCTGGGCGCATTTTTTGGCTTATTTCTGCTATTAAGTGCAGTACAATTTTATGTAGATGTCCAGCAGTTACTGAATGGCGGTAGCGGCACTGACCAATTTGTCCAGATTAACAAAAAGGTCAATATTTTTAATATGCTGGGGGTAAAACCCAATTTTACGGAAGAAGAATTGGCGGAGATTGAGGCACAACCGTTTGTCAAGCGAGTCGGTAGTTTTATGCCTAGTCAGTTTAGAGTAAGTGCGTCAATGCCGAGTTTGGGATTTCGGACAGATATGTTTTTTGAGGCAGTACCGGATGATTTTTTGGATGTGCAAGATAGTGATTTTACCTGGCGAAAGGGACAAAAGGAAATTCCTGTTATTTTTTCGAGAGATTACCTGGCATTGTATAATTTTGGGTTTGCGCCGAGTCAGGGATTGCCAGCATTGACGCCGAATACGATTAGTAAATTTTCGGCAACGGTTAGTGTACAAGGTAATGGATTGAAACAGAATTTTGAGGGACGAATTGTAGGGCTAAGTGACCGCATTAATTCGATTTTAGTCCCGCAATCCTTTATGGAGTGGGCGAATGAAAACTTTGGCAGTGGACGGGATTTCAATTCTTCGCGGCTGATTTTATCGGTTGATAATCCGCTTTCGACTGATTTAAATAATTTTTTAACCGAAAAAGGCTATGAAATTAGTCAGGGTAAATTAATCGGCGGGCAGTTTGGGATTTTGTTAAAAATAGTTGTTGCCATCATCGGAATTATCGGAATTATTATCGTTTTATTATCGGCATTGATTTTCGTTTTAAATTTTCAACTCACCATTTCTCAATCCAAAGAAGACATCCGATTGCTGTTGCAAATGGGTTATAAAACAAAGCAGATTAGTCAGATTTTAATTAAAAAGTTGGTGCTCTTATTTTTACAAATATTGGTTGTGACTTTTATCCTACTTTTTGCTTTACGTTATGTCCAATCAGAATTTTTTATCGAACAAGGTTTTGAACTCTCCAAAGGCTTACACTGGAGCGTTTATTTGGCTGCAGCAATTTTCACGGTTGTTTTTGGTCTCTTAAATATTCGAAATATACAGGAGAATGTACGGAAATTATTTGGCTAATAACGTTCACTTGACTCGACAAAGATTACTTTCGATAATATGAATTGTTTTTTGCAAGTTTAATAGCGATTCTCTGTCCGCCCGCACCACGGATTTTTTTTTCAGAGGCAATCATTTTGATTTTTAATCAAGGTAATTTGTGTGCATCTTGTAGGTATTTAGGATGCTGCCTCAAATGTAATGCTCTTCTTTAACTAATTTATGTCCACGCACTACGAAAGGTATAGCTATAATAAGCTTATCATGCAAGACAAAATCTATCAATCAAGTACTTTCAAATTAGTTCGGCATTCTAGTCATTGAACTTTATAAGGAGTGCAAACGTTTACATGATAGTAAAGCGATTAAAAATAATAGCTACAAAATCATCTAACAAGATTATCAACAGTCACCATTTTGATGGTCTTCAAAAACTTCTATCATGAAAAAAGAAACCGTTATTTCCATCACCTTTTTGGCATTAGGGTTAATTTTTGAAGGACTTTATTTTGCTGATATTGACATCTTCTTTAAAGCTAAATTTTGGCTATTAGGGGCTGTTTTTATTCTAATTGGTACAATCGG
>CAYUNA010000507.1:0-4014 GCA_964445895.1 uncultured Saprospiraceae bacterium
GGAGCAACTACCCTTCAACTAACGTTCCGATGGCTTCACCCATTACAATTTTCGCCAGATTACCTCTATCATTTATATCAAAAACAATAATTGGAATATCATTTTCTTGACACAAAGTAAATGCTGTCATATCCATCACACTTAAACCAAGACTGATAACTTTAGCAAAACTCAAATTATCAAATTTAGTAGCCGTTGGGTCTTTTTCTGGATCAGCGGTATAGATGCCATCGACTCGTGTCCCTTTCAAAATTACTTCTGCATCGATTTCATTGGCACGCAAAGCTGCTGCCGAATCAGTGGTAAAATAAGGACTTCCCGTACCGGCAGAAAAAATAACAACTCTTCCTTTCTCCAGGTGACGAATTGCTTTACGGCGAATAAATGGTTCAGCAATTTGTTCCATCTTAATTGCAGTAACCAAACGAGTGTAAATACCCGCAGTTTCCAACGCACTTTGTAATGCCATACCATTAATCACAGTTGCCATCATCCCCATATAATCACCTTGAACACGCTCAATTCCAGAAGCCTCTGCTTGTAATCCTCGATAAATATTACCACCACCAATTACAATAGCGACTTCGATGTTTAAATCTACCAATGCTTTGATTTGCTTCGCGTAAATTTTTAGCATCTCAGGGTCAATACCGTATTGCTGGCTTCCCATCAATGATTCACCACTTAATTTTAGAAGGACTCTCTTATATTTTGGTTTCATTAATTTGTTGATTTATATTGTTAGTGTGTAAATAGGAAACACGTTCCTTAATTTTTATGGGAGTAAGAAATAAATATACGTTTTTTAATTAGTCGCGAAATTACCATCTATTTTAGACCTATCGAAATTCATTTTAAAATAGGCCAAAAAAAAAGCGAATTAATAAATAATTCGCTTTTCTTTTTTGGTATTGATTAACCTAAAGTTACGTGTTTGAATTCCGTAATCGTCAAGTTTTTATCAATGCTTTGCAAATAGGCAGCAACTGTTTTTTTGCTGTCTTTCACATACAATTGATTCAATAACGTATTGTCTTTAAAGAATCGGTTCAATTTACCCATTGCAATTTTTTCAATCATTGCTTCTGGTTTACCTTCTTGGCGAGCCAATTCTTTTCCAATTTCGATTTCTTTCTCAACAACGTTAGCATCTACACCATCTTTATCCAAAGCCAATGGCTTCATTGCTGCAACTTGCATAGCAACGTTTTTACCTGGCTCGATAAATTGAGGACCTTCTAAGTTCAAAGCAACCAATACACCAGCACGGTGACCCATGTGAATGTAAGGCAATACCTGACCTTCGCCAGCAGCAGTAACTACTTTCTCGTAAGCAGCAATCTCCAATTTCTCACCAATCACACCTACTTGTTCTGTTACTTTATCACCGATGTTCAAAGAACCATCGAATGGCAAAGCCAATAATGCTTCTTTAGAATCGGGTAAGTTTTTCAATGCGATTTCTGCAATTTTAGTAGCAAAGGCTACAAATGCTTCGTTTTTTGCCACAAAGTCCGTTTCACAGCTCAATCGAACAACTACGCCATTGTTTCTATTAGCAGAAGTCAATGCAATAACCACACCTTCCGTAGCATCACGGTCAGCACGTTTTGCAGATAATTTCTGTCCTTTCAAACGTAGATTTTCTACAGCTTTGTCAAAGTCACCTTCCGCTTCTACTAAGGCTTTTTTACAATCCATCATTCCTGCGCCAGTCATATCGCGCAGTTTTTTTACATCACTAGCAGAGATTTTACTCATTTTAGTTGATATTTATATAGTGTTAGAGAACGGTTGACGGCACACAGTCCAAGATGGACGGTTGCCGCAACCCTTTAAATTTGATTTATTCTATTTGGTTGACTTTATTGTCCGTCCGTCGTGGGTCGTCCGCTGTCAACCGTTTTGCTTACGCTGCTGCTTTTTCCTTTTCAGGCTTTTGCTTAGAACGGTCTGCTAATCCTTCTTTGATAGCTTCTGTCAAATATTTCACAATTACTGCGATAGATTTAGAAGCATCATCATTTGCTGGAATTGGGAAGTCCACCTGACCTGGGTCAGAGTTGGTATCTACCATTCCAAAAGTACGCATACCCAACTTGTGTGCTTCTTTTACTGCAATGTGTTCGTGTGTTGTATCAACAATAAAAATTGCAGAAGGCAAGCGGTTCAAGTTAGCGATACCACCTAAAACACGGTTCAATTTGGCGTGTTCACGCGTCAAAGTTAACCGTTCTTTTTTAGTAATTGTCGTTACTTTTTCGTCGTTCAACATTCGTTCGATGTTGTTCATTTTCTTAACAGAACGACGAATAGTTGCGAAGTTTGTCATCATACCTCCCAACCAACGATCAGTAACGTGAGGCATTCCAACAGAGTTAGCTGCTTCCGAAACGATTTCGCGAGCTTGCTTTTTGGTAGCAACAAACATGATTTTACGACCTGACTTAGCGATTGCTTTCATTGCATTAGCTGCACGTTCCAAGCATTCTTCTGTTCGGTTCAAGTCGATGATGTGAATCCCTTTACGTTCCATAAAAATGTATGGAGACATTTTTGGATTCCATTTTTTCTTCAAGTGTCCGAAGTGAACACCTGCGTCCAATAATTCTTTATGAGTAGGCTTAGCCATTATTTTTAGATTGTGGATTTTAAAAAATAATTAGACTCTGGACATTATTGAAATAAAGATTTCTATAAAATAATATCCAAAGTCCAAAGGATTTAACGCTTGGAGAACTGGAAGCTTTTCCGTGCTTTTGGCTTTCCGTATTTTTTACGTTCAACCACCCGAGCATCTCGTTTAAGAAAGCTCTTGCTTTTAAGCGGGCTACGAAATTCTTCATTCAATTTAACCAAGGCACGAGAGATTGCCATACGAACAGCCTCTGATTGTCCTTTGAAACCACCACCTTTGACATTGACTTTCAAGTCGTAAATGCCTTCAACTTCCACTGTCGCAAATGGGTCAGTGATGTTGTGTTGAATGTGTGTTTGTGGGAAATAGTCTTTAAATGCTTTACCATTCACGATAATTTTACCGTCTCCTTTAGTCAAATATACACGGGCTACCGATGCTTTTCTTCGACCTATGGCATTAATCATTTCCATATTATATAGTATTAGAGTTCGGAGTTCAAAAGTTCAAAGCTGGATTACACCAAACGCTGAACACTGAACGTTGAACTATTTTTTTAAAATTTTAAAGCTTCAGGTTTCTGAGCTGCATGAGGATGTTCAGTGCCTGCATAAACAAACATTTTCTTAAACATCTGGCGACCCAAACGATTTTTAGGCAACATACCACGTACTGCATTTTCAATAACAGCATGAGGTTTTTTGTCCAACAAATCCTTTGGTGTAGCTTTACGCTGCCCCCCTGGATAACCCGTGTGACGGATGTAGGTTTTGTCGTTCAATTTATTACCTGTGAAACGCACTTTTTCAGCGTTAATCACCACGATACAGTCACCACAGTCAACATGCGGTGTGTAAGATGGCTTGTGCTTGCCCCGTAAAACATGGGCAATTCGGCTGGCCAATCGACCACATACTTCGCCGTCTGCATCGACAACGAACCACTTACGGTCAACGGTTTCTTTATTCGCCGATTTAGTTTTGTAACTTAATGTATCCACTACTTACGTAATTTAGAATGATGAAAGGAGTGAGTTCGTTAGTTAAAAACACCCATTTTATCAAATTGAATATCGAATAAAATTATTTTCAAAAATGACAAAATTTACCTTGGTAAAATTTGCGAGCGCAAAAGTACTTCACTTTTTTCGATAAAACAACCTTTTGAGGTTAAAATTTTTATTTTTTATTTTGTAAAGTGTTGATAATCAGTTAAATTTTCGCACAGAAATTTTCATGGGTTGGGTTTTGGAGTTTTTTTGAGTAAAAAGTGGGTAGTTTTTTAGGAAATGAATTGATTCTATATACTATAAGGTGTGGAGAAATTGATTCGTTTGATAGATGAAATGATAATACAGATAGTGTTTTGAAAATTCT
>CAYUNA010000508.1:0-4009 GCA_964445895.1 uncultured Saprospiraceae bacterium
TGCAAACGACCAAAAAATTCCATAAATCTAATTTTAGACAGCTTCTAAGGAATAATATAAGAACGTAAAGTAATTCTAAGCTAATAAATCCTTCACAACCTCCCCATGCACATCTGTTAATCTAAACCGTCGCCCTTGATATTTATAAGTCAATTGCTCATGGTCAATGCCCAATTGATGGAGCATCGTCGCTTGAAAGTCATGTACATGCACTGGGTTTTCGATAATATTATAACCAAACTCATCCGTTTTTCCATAAACCATACCTGGTTTAATTCCACCGCCAGCCATCCAAATGGAAAAGCAGCGTGGGTGGTGGTCACGGCCATAATTTTTAGCGGTTAGTGTCCCTTGGGAGTAATTGGTTCTTCCAAATTCACCACCCCAAACGACCAGCGTATCTTCCAGCATTCCTCGTTGTTTCAAATCCAAAATCAACGCCGCTGATGCTTGGTCAATATCATGTGCTTGTTTTTTTACCGCAATTGGCAGATTCTCATGTTGATCCCAACCCATGTGATACAATTGAATAAATCGCACATCTTTTTCCGCCAATCTTCGCGCGAGCAAGCAATTAGCTGCAAAAGTGCCCGGCACCATCGAATCTGGTCCATACATTTGATAAATATGGTCTGGCTCGCCCGAGATATCCATAGCGTCGGGAACAGAGGTCTGCATTCGATAAGCCATTTCGTATTGTGCGATACGACTGCTAATTTCTGGGTCGCCAAATTCTTCGAGTTGCTTGTGATTGAGTGCTGCGATTTTATCCAACATTTTTCGACGGCTCACTCGGTCAATCCCGTCCGGGTCTTGTAGATACAGCACGGGGTCTTTACCCGATCGAAACTGTACGCCTTGATGCAAAGAGTGTAAAAATCCATTGCCCCATAGCCGCGAATACAACGGTTGTCCCATTGGTCGTCCTGTTCCGCGCGATAGCAAAACTGTGAAGGCAGGCAGGTTTTCATTGGTACTACCCAGCCCGTAACTCAACCATGCGCCCATACTCGGTCGCCCTGGCTGTTGTGAGCCAGTTTGAAAAAAAGTAATAGCAGGGTCGTGGTTAATCGCTTCCGTGTGCATAGAGTTTACAATACACAATTCATCGACAATTTTGGCGGTATGAGGTAGCAAATCACTAATCCAAGTGCCATTTTGACCATGCTGTTTAAAATTGTAAGCTGACCCGACTAATGGGAATGAATCTTGTCCCGAAGTCATGCCTGTCAGTCGTTGTCCTTGCCGAATACTTTCGGGTAGTTCTTCGCCTCGCCGCTTATTTAGGAGTGGTTTATAATCAAATAATTCCAACTGTGAAGGGCCGCCACTTTGAAATAAATAGATAACTCGTTTAGCTTTGGGAGCAAAATGTGGCGCATCTAAAATACCCTGAATTCCACCTTTCTCTTTCGGCATCAAAACACCTTTTTCGTTTTTCGAGAAGAAATTACAACCCAGTAAAGTGGAAAGAGCAGCCCCACCAATTCCAATACTGGATTTGGTTAAAAAGGCGCGACGATTCATGCCGTATTGTCGTTTTTTTATTGGTTGTTCCATTCTTTTTTAAAGATTTTTGTATTATTAAAAAACTATCGCACAATACTTTCATCTAAGTTAAAAATCACATTTGCAGTCATTGCATACGCCGCCATTTCTGGAATTGGTAGTAACTCTTTTTTAGGGAACTCCCCAATGTTCAAAAAGGCTTCCGCTGATGCTTTATCTTTTTCAAATCGGTCGGTTTCTGTTTTTAAATAAGCATCCAATTCTGATAATTCTTCCATATTGGGCAATCGTGAAGTTGCCAATTGAAACATATAGCTCAAGCGATTTTCCGCAGAATCCTGATTTTCAATTGCTCGATATGCCAAGACGCGTGCCGCTTCGATGATTTGCGGGTCATTCAGTAATACCAATGCTTGCAGAGGCGTGCTGGTTGTTTCTCGTTTGACCATACAAAAATCTCGGGTTGGTGCATCAAAAATCGCCATACCAGGAGGCGGTACAGTACGTTTCCAAAATGTATATAAACTACGGCGATACAATTTCTCTCCTGAGTCCATTTTGTATTGTGCCGTGCTACCTCCGCCACCACCTGTTGTCTCTTTCCAAAGCCCATCAGGCTGATAAGGTTTGACACTTGGGCCACCGACTGTTTTTACTAAAAGACCACTTGTAGCGAGGGCGTGGTCGCGTATCATTTCTGCCGAAAGTCGCAATCGAGGGGCTCGGGCCAATAGGTTGTTTGCTGGGTCAATTTCAAGCAGTTCTGGCGTCGTTTTGTAAGATTGTTGATAGGTAGAGGAGGTGACAATGAGCTTTAAGATAACTTTTAAATTCCAATTTTCCTCTATTAATTTAATGGCTAACCAATCTAATAATTCAGGATGAGAGGGTAGTGCCCCTTGGTTGCCAAAATCGTAAGAACTCGCTACTAAACCTGTTCCGAAACATTGTTGCCACAGGCGATTTACCACAATTCGAGCAGTCAATGGATTACTTTTATCAAATAACCAATCGGATAATCCAAGTCGATTTTTAGGTAAATTGTCATCAAAAGGTAGTACTGATTTTGGCACATTTGGAAATACAGAATCGCGAGGTTGGTCGTAGGCTCCTCTATTTAAAATGTGAGCTTGTCGAGGTGTTTCTAACTCCTGCATCACCATTAAAGGAATAGATTCTAGAGTATCCAAATTTTGAATAAAAGTGAGTGTTTCGTCAATCTCCTTTTGAGTTAATTCAATGTATGGTTTGGGAATTGCGCCATAAGGTTCAATCAGCCCTTTTTCGGGAACATTATTGAAAAAAGCAAACAGACTATAAAAGTCTTCTTGCGAAATTGGGTCGTATTTATGGTCATGACATTTTGCACATTCAAAGGTCAATCCGAGGAATGCTGTTCCGAAGGTTTGGGTACGGTCAGCCACATATTCAACTCGATATTCTTCAGGAATTACACCACCTTCTTGTGTGATTTTATGGTTGCGATTAAATGCCGTTGCAATGATTTGTTCTTTGGTTGGATTAGGGAGCAAATCACCTGCCAACTGCCATTGGACAAACTGGTCGTAAGGCATGTTTTTTTGGAAGGCATGAATGACCCAGTCGCGCCACGGCCACATCGTTCGTTCGAGGTCATCCTGATAGCCATGCGTATCTGCGTAACGGGCTAAATCCAGCCACTTTGCAGTCATGTTTTCAGCGTAAGCGGGGGATTTTAAAAGGTCATCAACAGCGGCTTCAAACGCAGTGTTCGAGTTATCGTTTGCAAATTTTTCTAAAGCAGAAAGAGTAGGGGGTAAGCCTGTTAAATCAAAGCTCGCACGGCGCAATAATGCTGAATTTGTTGCCCTTTCGGAAGGCTTTAGTCCTGTTTCTTCCAGCTTTTCTAAAATAAAATAATCAATCTCATTGGTTGCCCAGGTTGTATTTTTAACCGTAGGTAATTCTGTTTTTTCAATTGGCAAAAAAGACCAGTGTTGTTTCCACTCTGCCCCTTGCTCAATCCATTTTGTTAGTAGTTGCTTTTCACGTTCTGTCAACGTCAAATTAGACTCTGGTGGAGGCATGATATCCTCTGGATTGTCGGTAAAAATACGGTCAATCAGTGTACTTTTTGACACCTCATTTGGCACTACAGCATAATGGTCTTTTGCTTTACCTAATGCCGCAAAAATGCCTTCTTTAGTGTCCAATCGAAGTCCTCCTTCCATTGTTTTCTCATCGGGTCCATGACATTTAAAACAGCGATCAGAAAGGATAGGCTTAATGTGAAAATTATAGTCAACAACCTCGGGTAATTGGTCTTGAAGACCGGGAGTCATCGACGTGGCCTGCTGGCAGCTATTTTGAAAAACAATGAATAACAAAATAGCGAATAATAGATAAATGTGGTGGTTACAGCGACTCATGTTAAGGATTCTTTGAAAACTTTTATTTAATTCGCGTTTCCTAAGTGAAATGAATTCAATAACTTGAACCATTATGCTTGTTCTTTTTCCTT
>CAYUNA010000509.1:0-3988 GCA_964445895.1 uncultured Saprospiraceae bacterium
GCAAAACGGTTTTTGCAAACCGTTTTGCTCTCTTAAAATCCCTTTCTAAAAATGTCAAGGAACTTACGATACACTGTATAAAAAAATTAGAAAGCTATAAAACTGTCACAAGTTTCCAACATTCCAACTTTCGTCCTATATTTGCGCCGATTTTTGAACTGGATGTATTTTCAATTGTTCAGAAAAAAGCAAAATTGATGTTGAAAACGCAGAAAAGACTATTCAGGGAGTTTGTATCGCACAACCTATCAGTTTGACAAGATAGGTTATTTTTTACAAACACCTTTACACTCTTTTTAGCAATAAATTATTTTCAAATAAACTAATATGAATAAATTCGATTTAATCATCATCGGAAGTGGACCTGGCGGCTATGTAGCAGCAATTCGTGCGTCTCAATTGGGTTTAAAAACAGCAGTGATTGAAAAAGAATCACTTGGAGGTATTTGCCTAAACTGGGGCTGCATTCCTACTAAGGCCTTGTTGAAAAGTGCACAAGTTTTTAACTACATTCAGCACGCAAGCGATTATGGGATTAAGGTGGATAAAGTTTCCGCTGACTTTGATGGCATGATAAAACGTAGCCGTGACGTTGCAGGAGGAATGAGCAAGGGCGTTAACTTTTTGATGAAGAAAAACAAAATCGAAGTCATCAGTGGAACGGGTAAACTGATGCGTGGTAAGAAAGTAGAAGTGACCGGAGAAGACGGTAAAAAAACAACTTACGAGGCAGCGAATGTCATCGTAGCGACGGGTACTCGTGCAAAGGAATTGCCGAATTTGCCGATTGATGGCAAAAAAATCATCGGCTACCGACAGGCCATGACGTTGGCAAAACAGCCGAAAAAAATGGTTGTCGTTGGTGCTGGTGCGATTGGGGTTGAGTTTGCTTATTTCTACAATTCTATTGGCACAGAAGTGACGATTGTAGAGTTTATGGAACAAGGGTTAGTTCCACGCGAAGATGCTGACATTTCTAAGGAATTGGGTCGAAATTTCAAAAAAGCAGGCATCAAAGTATTGGGCAACACTGCTGTTGAAACCGTTGACACGAAAGGCAAACAGTGCATCGTTAAAACGAAAAATCGCAAAAATGGTAAAGAAGAAGTCATCGAATGTGATGTCGTTCTCTCTGCCGCTGGTGTAACACCTAATACAGAGAATATCGGTTTGGAAGCATTGGGCATCAAGACCGAACGTGGCTTGATTCAGGTCAATGAATTCTACCAAACCAACGTGCCGGGCATTTATGCAATTGGTGATGTTGTTCCGGGTGCTGCTTTGGCACACGTAGCAAGCGCGGAAGGCATTATTTGTGTAGAAAAAATTGCTGGTCATAGCCCTGAGGCATTGGATTACGGCAATATTCCTTCTTGTACTTATTGTGCGCCAGAAGTGGCATCAGTAGGGATGACGGAAGCAATGGCAAAGGAAGCTGGTTATGAGTTGAAGATTGGTAAATTTCCGTTTTCTGCTTCTGGAAAAGCGAAAGCTGGTGGTGTTCCTGAGGGTTTTGTAAAGTTAATCTTTGATGCAAAATATGGTGAATTATTGGGTGGTCACATGCTCGGTTCGAATGTAACAGAAATGATTGCAGAGATTGTTTCCATTCGAAAATTGGAGACGACTGGACACGAAATCATCAAAACCGTTCACCCTCACCCAACTATGAGTGAAGCCATTATGGAAGCAGCAGCAGCAGCTTATGATGAAGTGATTCACCTTTAATAAGTGTGGGATTTTTAGCGCAGGGCTAAATGATAAGTTGGCTTACTACTCGGGGTTCTTAAAGGGGAAAAACTGGATTTTCTAAAAATCCAGTTTTTCCCCTTTGAGCACCCTTGAGCCGCGCGTAATTTATTTTCTTTCGGGAACATTTTCGGCTCAAAATGCTCAACAAACAGATTAGACTAAAAATTCGGGGGTGGCTTATGTTTTTTATGTTCGTTAATGAATACTTTTATCCTTTCAAATTCTTATTAAAAAAACCAACCATCACCCGATAAAACTCAAATCGATTTTCTTCATTGTGAAACCCATGTCCTTCGTTATATTTTACCATATAGGGCACTTCGACGTTTCGCGCGCGCAGGGCTTTTACAATTTGGTCAGCCTCGTCGATATTCACACGCGGGTCATTTGCACCTTGCACTACGAGTAACGGACATTTTATTTTATCAATATGAAAAACGGGAGAATTGGCGTGCATCATTTCCTTATCTGCCACGGGGTCACCCACCATTTCATACATCATTTTTAAATAAGGCTCCCAATATGGCGGAATCGTGGTCATAAACGTAAACAAGTTAGAAACGCCCACATAATCAACCGCACAAGCATATAAATCTGGAGTAAAAGTCACCCCCGCCAAGGTCGCGTATCCACCGTAGCTACCACCATAAATCGCTACTCGTTTGGCATCCGCAATTCCTTCGGCAATCAACCACTTTACACCATCCGAAATATCATCCTGCATCGCTTGCCCCCACTGTTTGAAACCTGCTTCCCAAAACTTGCGACCATACCCTGTACTCGACCGATAATTCATCTGCAAAACTGCATATCCTCGGCTGGCCAATAACTGAATCGCAGGATTATATCCCCAATTGTCTCGCACCCAAGGACCACCGTGCGGATGAATAATCACTGGTAAATTCTTGGCATCTTGACCATTCGGAACCGTCAAATATCCATGTATCGTCCAACCATCGCGACTTTGATATTTAATCGGCTGCATGGATGCCATATCTGCTTCATCGAGCCAGGGACTAACGTCGCCGATTTTCGTCAATTCGTCCTTATTTTTATCGTAGAAGTAATATGCCCCAAGCGAACGGTCGCTGAAAGTTCGAATCATAAATTTATCTTCCGCCTTATTGTTGCTGGTAAAATAAACTTCATAATCCCCCAATTGCGCTTTGATTTTTTTATAAATCGCTTCCGACTTTTCATCTAAAAAATGCAACTGCCGTTTGTCCGTCGTATAACTAATGGAGGTGAGTACTTTTCGTTTTTTAGAATAACTTAAACTCTCCACATCCACTTCAGGATGACTAAATAACGGTTCGCCAACTTCCTTACCGTTCTTCATATCAAAACGAATAATCACCGCTTTGTCCCGTCCCAAATTAGAGGAAACATAGGCAATGTTTGGTTCGTTAAAATCCATAAACAACGGACTTACGCTTTCGCGAAAACTGGTGGTAATCACTTCTTGAAACTCCGTATTTTCGTCTTCCCGATACAACAAAGTGCTATTCGTTCCGCCAACCACCTTCGCCGCAATTCGAATTTTTCCTTCGTGGTCAGTTTGCCAATTATCGATAGATTCTTGCGGGTTTTCGTTCACTGCCAACTGCGTCAACGCTCCTGTCCGAATATTTAGACGGTACGGTTCAAAAAGTATCGGATTGTTTTTGTTCATACTAATAATCACCTCGTCATCTATATCTCGCAATCCATCAACCAATTGCACCCGAACACCTGAAAACGGAGTCAATTCTTTTTCATTTTGACCGTCTCTATCGACGGCGTAGAGGTGAAAATTCTCATCGCCACCGCTGTCTTTCAAATACACCAAACGGTTTTCACCTGACCAAAAATAACCAGCAATATCACGGTCAGTTTCAGCGGTAATTCGTACTGCTGCTGCTTCGCCAATTTTTTGGATAAAGATGTTTTGTCGCCGTTTGTAAGGACCGATATAAGAAAAGTAATTACCTTCAGGGGAGAGTTTATACGCTGTTTTTTCAGGAGTTTTAAAAAAATCTTCGATTGAATATTTATGATTCCCATTAGCATTTTCGGCTAATTTTTGGAGCTCTTCGGAGGAAGATGGCAAAGTCGTATCGCCAGGCAAAGTCGTCGGTACTTCTGTCATTGGTTTAAATGATTTAAACGTTTTTGAATAGACTTGTTACGCAGATAGAAACCAATTCTACTTTGGCACTTTAGAATTTGGTTTTGTTCCTTAGCTATCTTCTGTCCG
>CAYUNA010000510.1:0-3984 GCA_964445895.1 uncultured Saprospiraceae bacterium
AACTTTCTTGTAGGAAAGTTACCCTTTTTAGAATACAAAAGTCTCACAATACAAAAGTCTTAGAGACTTTTGTATTTTCGCTCTGCCAGAGTACCAAAGTCTCACAATACGAAAGTCTCTGCCAGAATACAAAAGTCTTTAAGACTTTTGTATTTTAAACGACTTTTGTATTCTTATTCCTATTACGCTACGCTGCCTTAAATTTCTTAATCGCCTCATTCAACGCTGGTACTACATCGAACAAATCACCAACTACCCCATAATCTGCCGCTTTAAAAAACGGAGCTTCTGGGTCTTTGTTGATAACCACAATTACTTTTGAGCTATTGACACCCGCCAAATGCTGAATTGCACCAGAGATTCCCGCTGCGATGTACAAGTTTGGACGAATTGCCACACCTGTCTGTCCAACATGTTCGTGGTGAGGTCTCCAACCCGTATCTGCCACTGGGCGAGAACAAGCAGTTGTGGCTCCCAAAGTTGCTGCCAATTCTTCGATGATACCCCAGTTTTCAGGTGCTTTCACCCCACGACCTGCTGAAACGACCAACTCTGCTTCTGGCAACGGTACGATGCCATCCACTGTTTTTACTTCCTTTACTCGCACGCGATTAGCTGGTAAAGTTACAGACATATTTTCAACGGCAACTGCACTACCTACTTCCTCTGGTGGCACTTCGTTACCCATCAATGACAAAACTTTTTTGTCAGACGATACTTCATAAGTGGCTATGGCTTTTCCAGAGAAAACACCTTTTTTAACTTTGAAACCACCATCTACCGTTGGCACTGTTTTAACACCAGCTACCGACCCCGCATTCATACGCGCCGCCAATCGCCCCAATAATGAGCGTCCAGTCGTCGTGTGACCAATGATAATCACGTCTGCACCTACCTGTTCTGCTGCACCGGCAATAGCTGCTGTGTAAGTTTGGCTATCAAAGCTATTCAATGCGTCATCGCTCATATTGAATACTTTCGAAGCACCATATTTACCCAACTGTCCAGCATCCTCTGCTGCGCCAATCGTCAATGCCACACAATCTGTACCCAATACCTGGGCTGTTTTATATCCATAAGTTACTGCTTCGAAAGCAGCTTTTTTGAATTTTCCTTTTTGAGTTTCTGCAAAAACTAAAACCATAATTTTTCTAATTGAAAATTAAGAATTAAAAATTGAAAATGCGCTCTGCGCTCACTAATCGAGTCAATCCAATAGTCGAAATGACTAAATGACTTTAGCCTCCTCGTGTAACAATCGTACCAACTCGTCCATATTATCAGCATCTACCAATTTTACGCCTGTTTTTGCAGGTGGCAATTCAAAGTGAACCGTCACTGCATGGTCAGGAAAATCGACTGGATCAACAACAGATAAAGGTTTTCGTTTTGCCATCATAATGCCTCGCATATTTGGAATACGCTGCTCTGCCAATCCTTTAGCTGCACTCAAAACAAATGGTGTATCCACTTCCAAAATTTCTTCACCACCTTCAATATCACGAGCTAAGGTTGCGGTATTACCTGCTAAATCCATGCTACTAGCAAAAGAAATAAATGGCATATCTAATAATTCAGCTACCATTGCACCAACTTCACTTCCGTTGTAGTCGATACTTTCTTTGCCGCAGAAAATCGCGTCATAACCTTCACTTTTCGCATGTTCAGCGATTTGCTTGGCGATGTATAGTGAGCTTTTTGGGTCAGCATTGATGCGCACAGCATTGTCTGCACCGATTGCCAAAGCTTTACGGATAACGGTGTCATTACTAGCATCTCCAACGTTTAACACTGTTACTGTGCTACCAGCGTTTGCCTCTTTCAATTCGATTGCACGCACCAAAGCATACCACTCATCGTAAGGATTCATGATGTACTTGATACCGTTGGTGTCAAATTCTGAACCGCCGCCTGTGAAGCCGATTTTTGAAGTCGTTTCGGGCGTTTTTGTAATGCAAACAAGAAATTTCATATTTTAAATATTGGTTATAATAAAGTCTATTTATAACTTGATTAAAAAAGGTTATTTTTCAAAAGGGTTGCAAATATACTTTAAACTATAAATACTGACAAATGTTTAGCGAAAATTCGCTAAACTTAATTATGAATTGTTTTTTTACCTTTGGGCGCGTTTCTTTTTTAACAAATTTTAGATAAGAAAGTTATTTGGATTTGACAGATTTAATGGATGAAGGTAGTTTTTTTTGATTTTTACAATGTGTAAATAATTTTGGTTTTTTGACATATCCTGTAAAATTTCAATAAACTTAGTTTACGGTGTGTCCAATAGAGTGTAAAGTAAGTTTCTTTTAATTATGAGAAGCGAGAAAATCGCAAGATTTTCGAGCTTCAAACACCTCATTCCCCCGCGCTTGCGGCGCGGGGGAATGAGGTGTTAAGGGAACAAAACGGTTTTTGCAAATCGTTTTGTTCCCTTAAAATCCCTTTTTGAAAAATATAAAGAAACTCACTTTACACACTGTATTTAAACAGTATTTAAAAATATTTTGCAATACCCAAAAAACCACATTCCTCTGTTTCATCTGCTAAATACCAATAACTATCCCATCTAAATTGCAAGTTTTTCACTCTCAAATACTTTTATGAAATCATTTATTTCGCCAAATACTATTTTCAAAAAAAGCATTTTTAGTATAGTTCTTTTAGCATTTTTGCCCTTTTTTGCGCAAAGCCAATCCATTTTTGAAATTAGAAAAGAAAAACCAAGACGGGAAACTTTTCTACGTTTTGTAGGTCAATATGGTAAATTGTTGCGGCGCAAAGGCCCATTTATTCTGACACCAAATGAAGAAGGCTACACCTACAAAAAAACGGTGGCTTTCAATCTTGAATACGGCTGGCAAACCTCTGGTGACTCTGAATGGGAAGGCATTTGTAACTATCCACGCTTTGGAATTGGCATTCAAAAATTTACGTTTCTGCACCGTGAAGAACTGGGAAATCCAGTTAGTTTTTATGGTTTTTACAATGGTAATTTTATTCGTACCAAGCGATTCCAGTGGCTTCATCAATTGGGTGCGGGTATCGCATTAGGCTTTAATCTATACGACCCGACCGTCACACCGCCGAATGATTTGATTGGCTCAAAAGTCAATGCGTATATCGAAGCAAGCACTAGTTTCTCTTTCTTAATTGGCAAACGATTATCCCTTGAACCAGGCATTCGCTTGACCCACTTTTCTAATGGTAATACCCGAAAACCACAGAAGGGGCTTAATATTTTTGCCTACCAGATGGGGGTTCGTTACAATTTGGCGAAAGCCCTAAAAGAATATACATTATATAATAAGAGTCAGTGTCGGCACCGGCATGAAATTTTGGCTTCGATTGGCGTTGGGGAGCGGCAGGTTGACTTTACAGAGGAGGACAACAGTCGTCCACCATTGACTTATGGCTTAAAATATTTGATGTCCTATCTAACTTTAGGCTATAATTATGAGGTGCGGCATCAGCTGAAATTGGGGGGTGGTTTTGATATTTATTATGATGGTACAAATGGCGCACTTGCTGTGATGAATGGCAATGATTTTGAAAAAAATGATATTGCTTTTGGCAAAAAAACGGGCGTTTCGGGCTATATCGGTATCGAAGCGGTGATGGATAGATTGTCTGTTGCAGTTAATGCGAGTTATATATTATTGCAAGAAGAATTTCCGACCTCTTCCCCTAAATTTCAGCAACGACTTGGATTAAAGTATCACGTTTGGAGTAATGTTTTTGTAGGCATTGATATTTTGGCGTATGAATTTCATGTGGCGAAAGCAGTGACGTATAAGGTAGGTATGCGGCGGTATTTGAATGAAGGTTTTTAGTTCTACTTTGGTACTTTAGAATTTGGTTTTGTTCCTTAGCTATCTTCTGTCCGCACGCACCACTAATTTCTTTTTTTAGAGGGAACAAAAGCTTCTTTAAATTACCAGAAGGGAGAAAATTGCAAATTTTCGACCTCCAATAAAAATAGTG
>CAYUNA010000511.1:0-3964 GCA_964445895.1 uncultured Saprospiraceae bacterium
CAGGGATTTTTTTTTTCAGATGAAGCTTTATCATAAGGCAATTTTTCTCGATAAGAGAAAAATTAAATTCCAAAGACGGAGCAAAAACCATATTTTTTCAAGAAAAAATATGGTTTTTGCTCCGTCTAAAAAAGAACATTTCAGGGTGCGGACGGCCAGAAATTAGCTGAAGAAAAAATAGCCCTACATTTGATACTCCGTTTAAAATTTATCCTTATCAAAACAGCACAACTCAATTTAATTCGTTCTAAAAAAACATTTATTGCTAAAAATCCGTTAATAAATTCAAAAAACCCATCTACATTTGTGAATTAATCCTCAATTTTCGTCTTAGCATAGAGTATCATCCAATATACACAACACTATTATTTCAAACATTGACTTACTGGTTTAGCCTGTCGGTCAGTATTCAAAGATGCTTCTTATGAAAAAAATGCTTACGGTGTTTTTTGCTGTTTTTTCCTTCATTCTAATGAGCAATTCAGCCGTTTACTCCCAACTAAATGTTACGTTGACCATTACCGATGCTGTTGTCAATACGACCTGTGATGATATTTTTAGTGACCCCGATGAGACTGCTACGGTCATTATTAATGGAGAGACGCCAGTTACTTATCAAGATGGTTCCACCTGCTATCCAGCTTTTCCAAATACGCAATATCAAGCAACTTATATCTGTGGTGACGATGTTCCGATGACCATTCAAGTTTGTTT
This sequence comes from uncultured Saprospiraceae bacterium, assembly GCA_964445895.1. Taxonomy (GTDB): domain Bacteria; phylum Bacteroidota; class Bacteroidia; order Chitinophagales; family Saprospiraceae; genus CAYUNA01. The sequence continues at coordinate 715 of CAYUNA010000511.1, forward strand.
TGAGGCTTTTGAAAATGACCCCAATCCATTTGGTGGTAACCCTTGTGAAGTAAATCCTGATTGTTCTGTAGAATTGTGTGCAGATTTTCCGATTCCCCCTCAGGGAGATGCCGATTATACGTTAATGATTCCTGCTGGCGGTGAATCAGATGGTACGCTTAGTTTTACAATTAATTCTACAGGTCTACCTGGTGCTTTGAATGATTTACCTTGCGATGCCATTGATGCCGGTGTATTGGATTTTGGTGATGGAATGGGTGACTTGAACAATAGTACCTTCAATAATTTTTGCGCGACTAACGATAATGAACCCAATGACTTTAACACAACTGGTTTTTTTAATAATAATGGCGTTTGGATAAAATTTACGACTAGCGCAACACCGGGCGCCGTTCATAAATTTACGGGCATTAACGACCCTTCGATGTTGGGCGATCAAGTGAGTTTGCAAATTGGTTTGTTTGAAAATGAAAACAACGATTGTACAGACTTAACGACGATTGGTGGCGGAATGGCGTTAGATGGGTCTGATTTTAATGAAGTAATGCTCGCCTATTGTTTAGAACCCAGTACCGAATATTTTATTTTAATTGATGGTGATGCTTTGACGGGTGGTGCTTTTTCGGATTCTCTCTTTGGATATTTTGGCTTTGAAATACGGGATTTGGCAGCAATTTCAGGACCAGATTTAATATGTGATGCCGAAGCATTAGGAACAGTACCAGATGGCGGTTCGGTCACATCTCCTTTGATTTCCAACGGTTGCGCGACCAATACCAATGACCCGATTGTGTCTGGTTTATTTAATTCAAAAGGCGTTTTCTTGAGTTTTCAACCGCCCGCTACTGGCAATGTTACGATTGACGTGATTGCAGACCCCAATGGCGACGATGCGATGAATACGGAATTTGCGGTACTCAGTTCACCAAATTCGGATTGTAACGGTCCGTTCACCAAAATCGACGTCCAATCCTTCTCCGCCAATGCGAGCGAATCTACAACCTTGCCCTGTCTTGATCCCACACAGACCTATTTTATTTTGGTGGATGGTCAAGGCGCAAGTTCTACACGTTCAGGGATTTTTCAAGTGACCATTACGGATGAAGGAGAAAATACGCCCATTTTTGACCAAATGGTTACCATTTGTTCCGACGATAACTTAGTGGTTGGTACGAGCATTTATATGCAAACGGGTATGTATTCTGATACCATCATATTACCCGATGGTTGCGATAGCATCGTCAATACTGATTTGACCGTTTTACCAGAACTGATTATTAACGTTGACATTAACCAACCTGGCATTAACCAAGGCATGGCAAATGGTATCGCAACTGCCTCCGCAATGGGCGGTACGGGCAACAACTACACCTACACCTGGTCTCATGGCGAAACCACTTCAATGGTCAATAATCTTATCGGTGAGCAGAATTATTGTGTGACGGTTGAGGACAGTAATGGATGCATGGACGACACTTGTTTTATTCAGCCGTTGGTAATAAATTTAGTGCCTGTTACACCAAATGATTCATTGGACTGTAAAGGCGATACCGATGGTGTTTTGAGTATTTCAGCATTCGCGGGACTTCCACCCTATCAATTTAGTTGGCAAAATGCCGATAATTCTTTAAATGGAAATGGCTTACTCGGTGCAGATTTTGAAGTAGCAACCTTTGATAATTTGCCTGCTGGTTTTTATGACGTACAAATCAACGACAGCAATTTTGACACGACGGTTGTTGTACAAATTTGGGAACCCGATGCCATTACGCTTGACCAGGAAGACATTACTAACAATAGTTGTTTTCAAGCGTGTGATGGTATAATTGCGGTCAACATTATAGGCGGCACACCACCCTATTTAACTGATTGGTCAACGGGTGAAAACAATACGCAAACCATCAGCAACCTCTGTGCGGACGACTATATTCTAATTGTAGCAGATGCTAATAATTGCGTTGCAACCTTCAATTTCACCGTTACCGAACCAGACGAATTATTGGTTGAAGGAATGCAAATTCAGGCGGTTTCGTGCTTCGAAGGTAGCGACGGCGTGGCATCTGTCAACGTGTCCAATGGTACCAATGTCAGCTACCTTTGGGACAATGGCGAAACGACACAAGTTATTTCGGATTTGCAAGGCGGTGTGTATCAAGTGACGATTACAAATGACGATGGTTGTACTGCCGTTTCGAGTGCGGAAGTGATGACACCGAATGCGCCGCTGACAGTGAGTATTCAAGAAGTTGCGCCGATTATTTGCGGTGGATCAAATGAAGGAACGTTGGAAGCTTCTACTACTGGTCCAGGCAATTCAATTATCTATGAATGGAGTGCTGGGTCAGCTGGTCCTTTTTTGGATGAGTTGTTCGCTGGCGCATATTCTGTGACGGCGACGAACGAAAATGGTTGTACCGCAACCGCAAGTTTCAATTTAAATGAACCACCCGAAATCTTTGCAGAAACCTCTGTCATGGGCGTTTCTTGCTATGGTGGCTTGACGGATGGTGTGATTTTTATTGACACCGTTGTTGGGGGTGTACCACCTTACGAATATTCAGCGACGGGCTTTGGTTTTACAGATGTAACAGAATTGGATGGACTAACCGCAGGCTTACAGACATTGTTTGTTAAAGATGACTTAGGCTGTGTTCGACCCTTCGAAATTATTATTCCAGATGTGCCAGATGTGCGGGTAGATTTAGGACCAGATTTAGTTTTAGAATTAGGAGATTCTATTAATTTAAATGCCATGACGCTTGTGCCTAATTTGACTTATACCTGGGAAACCACACAGGCGTTAAGCTGCTTTGATTGTCAAAAACCAACTATCCAACCAACTGGAAATACGACAATTACAGTTACCGTTTTTGATGAAGAATCAGGCTGCGAAGATGCTGATGATTTATTTATTGAAGTGATAAAAAAGCGAAAATTTTTCTCCCCGAATGTTTTTAGTCCAAACAGTGACGGCATCAATGATTTCTTCTATGTACAAGGTGGTGCTGATGTCCAATTGGTCAAATCCTTTATGGTTTTTGATAGAAATGGCGGTCAAGTTTTTGCCAATAATAATTTCCTTCCAAACGACTTTTCTCAAGGTTGGGATGGGCGTTTTAAAGGTAAAAATATGGACGCGGGCGTGTTTGCCTGGTTTGCGGAAGTGCTGTTTTTAGATGGGCAAGTGGAGGTTTATAGTGGAGATGTAACGCTTTTGAAATAGACGTTATTTCTTTGCATTTTTCACAAA
>CAYUNA010000512.1:0-1856 GCA_964445895.1 uncultured Saprospiraceae bacterium
GTTTTGCTGTTGATAATTTAGATGAATTAATTGCAGATTTAAAAAAGACGGATACTGTGATTGTGAAAGACCCTGCTTTAACAGAATGGGGGTATCGTGCAATTGTGAAAGATTTGGATGGTCGAAAAATTGATTTAACTGAACATTAGATATAAATTTATTTGACTTAAAAAACAAATATCATGAAGAAATCCAAAGTTCCCACCACACCTATTATATATATAACCCTATTGCTGCTTCCGTTTTTTGCTAATGCACAAGGGCAAAAGACACTTACTGCCAAAATAAACTGGGGCAACGAATACGTCGAGCCACCTAGTACCCGCGTTTCCAAAATCGTGGAAGTCAATGGGCAGGGTGTTTATGTATTGCGCGAAAAATCAGCGACGGGATTGCAGGCACGTCCAAAGGTTTATTTGGAGTATTTTGATCGGAATATGAAGTTGAAAAAATCCGTAGAGCAGGAGTTAAAATATAAAAATAAGCAGCGCGATTTTGAAGACTTAATAATGTTAAATGACCAGTTGTATTTGCTGACATCTTATTTTAATGAGGCGAAAAAGCGTAATTTTCTATTTAAACAAAAAATCGGTTCACGGTCACTGTTACCAAGTAGAACACTGGATATGATTGCAGATTCAGAAGCGCGGAATAGTGAAAACGAAGGTAAATTTGATTTGCATATATCACGCGATAGCTCGCATTTATTAGTGTATAATGAGTTGCCGTACAATCGTCGTGAGCCAGAACGCTTTGCCTTGCGGGTATTCGACAAGCAGTTTGAAGAAATTTGGAATAAAAATATTGTGTTACCATACGCAGATAACCAAATGACGGTAGAAGAATATCGAGTAGATAATCAAGGCAACGTCTATCTGCTCGGCGTGATTTATCAGGATGGGGCGAAGGAACGACGGCGTGGTTCTGCTAACTATCAATATGTGATTTTGGCCTACACGAATAGTGGAGAGGAATTTGCAGAATATAAAATAGATATTGGTGATAAATTTATCACTGATTTGACCTTTAGGGTAGCGGATGATGGCAATTTGGTTTGTACAGGTTTTTATTCTGAAAGAGGAAATTATAGTGTAAAAGGCACCTATTTCTTTCGGTTAAATACCAAAACGAAGGAGGTCTTTAATAAAAACTTGAAAGCCTTTGATTTTGAATTTTTGACGAGCTATATGCGTCCCAAAGAAATTGAAAAAGCTAGAAAAGCAGAGCGAACTGGCGATGATAAGCGAAAAGCTGAATTGTACAATTTTGCCTTAGATGACTTGATTTTGCGGAATGATGGTGGAGCGGTTTTGGTAGCAGAACAATTCTATGTTTATGAAGAACAAGAATTCGATAACTTTGGAGTAGGCTTCAATCGCTTTGGTAATCCAAATAATGCTGTCCGGACAAATTATTTTTATAATTATAACGATATTATTGTTGTAAATATCCGTCCGACAGGTGAAATTGAATGGACGGCACGCATTCCTAAAAAACAGGAAACGGTGAACGATGGCGGTTATTACTCTTCCTACGCAATGTCAATCCAGCCAACGGGTCTGTATTTTTTATACAACGACAATGCACGGAATTTTGATGATAAAAAACCAGGTCGAATTTATAATTTTAGCGGCAATGATTCGGTGATGACTGTAGCGCAAATTCAAAAAGATGGGAATGTGACTATCTTCCCGATTTTTGATAAAAATGGTAGTGGTGCAATTATTCGACCTAAAATTTGTGAACAGATTGGAAAGAAAGAAATGGCGATTTATGGGGAACGTGGGAAGTATTTTCAATTTGGGAGTTTGAAGTTTTGATGATGTCGGCATGAATTTCAATAGGTTTTATCAAAA
>CAYUNA010000512.1:1956-3957 GCA_964445895.1 uncultured Saprospiraceae bacterium
TCAAAATCCATTTGATGTATCATCATTAAATACTTTCCTGAAGAAATTACTACAAGCTTTTGAGATGTCTTTTGCAAAACGAAATTTGTTAGCAAAACATTAAAACGGCATTTTTCATTTGCTTGGCACAATAATTTCCCTTTAATTGAGGTCTGAATTGCTATAATGCGATTAAAATTGAATAATAAAAATTAATAACTTCCGTGAACATGACAATCCAAAGGAAGTTAAACAATGGATGAAACCGTCACATGTCATATTATTTTTTGTGGTGTTGCTACTCTCCTGCAACCGTCCCACACTTCGCATGAATGACTATGCGGTGCACGGTATTGATGTCTCTCATCATCAAAAGCACATCGACTGGGATAAAATTTCTACACAAAATATTCATTTTGCTTTTGCGAAAGCGACTGAAGGGATGACGCATGTTGATACCCTGTTTTGCCACAATTGGGACGAAATGAATCGTGTTGGGATTTTGCGGGGTGCGTATCATTTTTATCGTCCAAAATTTTCGCCGACTTTGCAAGCGACTAATTTTGAAGAAATGGTAGAGATGCAATATGGAGATTTGCCACCAGTATTAGATGTTGAAGTGACGGATGGGGTTGTGGGTGAAGACTTAATCAATGGCATTCAAACTTGGCTGACACTTGTAGAGCAAAAAACGAGAATGACACCTATTATATATACCAATCAAAAGTTTTACAATAAACACTTAGCAGGGCATTTTCCGAATCATCTAATTTGGATAGCACGTTATAACTCTTTGTTTAATCCGCATTTGGTGAATGATGCCGAATGGAAATTTTGGCAATATGGCAATCGTGGACAACTGGAAGGTATTAATGGAGATGTTGATTTCAATGTTTTTAATGGGACTTTTTTAGAATTAGAGCAGCTATGCTACGGCGAACGAATGGTGTTGAGTTCGTTATAAATCAAGTATTTTCCTGTAAAAAAATTCTTTTCCCTTCTTTCTCTCCTTTTAAACTTATTACCTTTGGCGACGTTTTAAAAATAAGATGTCATTCGACGGACTGTTGAGCTTTGGTTCATTTTCAAAAACAGTTCAACTTTTTGACAAAATCTAAATTTCATAAATCTAAATAAGAATCAATTATGGCTTTCCAACTTCCGGATTTACCTTATTCTTTTGATGCGTTAGAACCACACATCGACGCACGAACGATGGAAATTCACCACGACAAGCACCATGCAGGGTACACCAAAAAATTAAATGCTGCCATCGAAGGTACTGACCTTGAAGGTAAAAAAATCGAAGAAATCTTAGCGAATGTGTCTAAGCATGGCGCAGGCGTTCGCAACAATGGCGGTGGCTTTTACAACCACAGCTTATTTTGGTCAATTATGTCTCCAGACGGTGGTGGTCAGCCATCTGAGCGGATGAATGTACATAAAGCCATCGTAAGAGATTTCGGTAGCTTTGACAAATTTAAAGAAGCTTTTTCGACGGCTGCAAAAACACAATTTGGCTCAGGTTGGGCATGGTTGTGTGTAGATAAAAACGACAAATTGTTTGTATGCGGTACGCCAAATCAAGATAACCCACTGATGGATGTAGTGGAGCAAGATGGTACGCCAATTTTAGGATTGGATGTATGGGAGCATGCTTACTATTTGAATTATCAAAACCGTCGTCCTGATTATGTTGGTGCATTTTTTAATGTAATTAACTGGCAGGCTGTAAGCACTCGTTACAATGATGCAAACGACGGCGCTTCTGATTTTTCATAAGAAAAATTAAAAACGTGAGGTCAAGAAATTGACTTTTAAAAGATAAAATACTCGAAGGGTGAATTAATTGCTCTTCGGGTATTTTTTTTGCCCTGAAGCAACTTGTAAAAAAAATGACGGTAGCATTTCCGAAGAAATGACTACCGCCTAAAGAGCCCCATTAAATCTTGTGATTAATAGTGAGCTTAATTCTTAGAAAGACTTACGGGTTTGAATATTAGGTATAAAAATCTCGAAAAA
>CAYUNA010000513.1:0-3951 GCA_964445895.1 uncultured Saprospiraceae bacterium
AGTGCTTGCAAAGCAACATCGCCAGCCTTGGACATGTACCCCCAGAAAATAGGTGAACGAAAGTTGGTAGCGTGGTTGAATATCGACAGGAATTGAACCTGCTACACCCAGATTAAGAATCTGATGCTCTACCAAATGAGCTACGAAGTAACGCTAATCCATGAGTATCACCTAAGATTTTGGTTTAATTCAGAAGCTACAAAAAACGTATTTGAAAAAATCAAAAGGAAGGTCGTTTGTAGCTGCTGCCAACTACAAAACGAAAAATCGAGTAGTTGTCAGTGGAGCATTTGCATCATAAAAATGCCACCCTCATCTTGTCCTTCAAAAGCGATTGCCTCGCCCTGAAAGGTTGCTTCGGCGGCGAAGCATCGCTGCCCAAGTTGAAAAATGATATGTTGAATAAATTGTAACATTTGAATGTTGTCTGATTTTATTGTTTGATTCGATGGTATAAAGCGATGATTTTTAAATAAAGTTCCCAGAGGTTAGAAAAAAATTGAATTATTTTTTTAAAAAAGATATTTTAAAAGTAAAAATGATAGGTATAAAATAGAGGAAACAATAAAGCAAGTTAGCAAAATTCCAATCCCAATATTAAAGGTTTTGTTCTTAATACTTCTGCTAATCAAAATACAAAAGTTTCTAAAACTTTTGTATTCTTACTCCACTTTTGTATCCTTACCCCGCTTTATATCCTTACTCCACAATATTTTAAAAACAAAACAGATGACAAAACGACACTCGTTTTTAATAATAATCTTCACTGCATTATCGGCGTTTTTCTTTCCTTTAAATGCACAAACCAGCCCAACTTCGACCTTCGATGCCACCAAGTTTGAAGCCTTAAAATTTCGCAACATCGGCCCATTTCGCGGCGGTCGTTCCGTAGCGGTCACAGGCGTTAGAAATCAGCCGATGACCTATTATTTTGGCAGCACAGGCGGTGGCATTTGGAAAACAGAGGATGCGGGTATGAACTGGAAAAACATCTCTGATGGCTTTTTGAAAACAGGTTCGGTTGGCGCAATCGCAGTCGCCCCCAACGACTCCAACGTGCTGTATGTCGGCATGGGCGAACACCCCGTGCGTGGCGTGATGACCTCCGCAGGCGACGGCATGTATCGTAGCACTGACGGCGGTCAAACGTGGCAACACATCGGTCTCAAAAATTCAGAACACATCGCCGCAATTCGTATTCACCCGACAGATTCGGAGACCGTGTGGGTGGCAGTACAGGGAGCATTGTGGAAAACGAGTACCGAAAAAGGCATTTATAAAACAACTGACGGCGGTAAAAACTGGCGTAAAGTGCTGTTTGTTGATGCACATACGGGCGCTGCAGACTTGAGTTTAGACGCGACCAACCCGCGCATCTTATACGCTGGAATGTGGGATCATCAGCGTTATCCCTGGAAGGTGCGAAGTGGTGGAAAAGGTTCGGGAATTTGGAAATCAGTGGACAGCGGCGAGACTTGGACGAAGCTAACCGAAGGCTTACCCGATATGATGGGCAAAATCGCTGTTGACGTTTCTCCTGTAAATCCAAATCGAATTTTTGCCAATATCGAAGCAGAAAAAGGAGGCGTTTTTCGGTCAGATGATGGCGGTAAAAAATGGAAGCAAGTCAATAGCAGTCGTGTAACGGTAGCAAGGGCTTGGTATTATATTGAAATATTTGCTGACCCACAAAATGAAAATGGTGTCTATGTTTTGAATGCACCCGTTTTAAAATCTTTGGATGGTGGAAAGTCTTTTCAAAATGTAAAGGTAGCACACACTGATCAACATGATTTATGGATAAATCCAGACAATCCAAAGAATATGATTTTAGGAAATGACGGGGGCGCGTGTATTACTTTTAATGGTGGTCAGTCGTGGAGTACGCAAGATAACCAGTCAACAGCGCAGTTTTATCGAGTGATTGCGGATGAACAATTTCCGTATCGAATTTATGGTGGGCAGCAAGACAATTCTGCAATTTCGATAGCAAGTCGGACGCAAGGGCAGGGGATTGCTATCCGCGATTGGCATTCGGTAGCGGGCGGTGAGAGCGCGTTTTTGGCATTTGACCCAAAGAATCCGCAGAAAATTTATGGAACAAGCATCACGGGTTTTATTGATGTTTATGATTCTAAAACGGGGATGATTAAGGATATTATGGCGTATCCTTCCGTCAATTTAGGACGTTTGCCAAAGGACATGAAATATCGTTTTAATTGGAATAACCCAATCGTTGCGCAACCGCAAAATCCTAACATTTTATATTATGGTGCGCAAAAAGTGCTGCGTTCGGATAACGGCGGTTTAAAATGGATAGAAATCAGTCCCGATTTGACGCGAAATGATACCACGAAACATGGCGCAGGCGGTGAACCATTTACCAACGAAGCAGCGGGCGGCGAAATTTATAATACCATCAGCTATATTCAATGTTCGCCGACGCAAGCGGGCGTGATTTGGGTCGGAACGGACGACGGGCGGGTGCATCTGACCCTTGATGAAGGTAAAGATTGGCAAGACATTACACCAAAAAATCTACCTGAATCCTTGATAAATACCATCGAAGTATCACCACATGATCCTGCGACAGCATATTTAGCGGTGACTCGTTACAAATTTGGGGATACCTCGCCGATGATTTACATGACGAATGATTACGGCGGCAGTTGGCGAAAAGCAATTGATGGATTGCCAAAAAATAACTTCGTGCGAGTCGTTAGAGAAGATAAAAAACGGAAAGGCTTGTTATATGCAGGAACGGAACGCGGATTGTATTTGAGTTTTGACAATGGAAAATATTGGACAGCTTTTCAAGCCAATTTACCCATCACGCCGATTACCGATTTGACGATTGCGGACAATGATTTGGTTGTTGCAACAGCTGGCCGGGCGTTCTGGATTTTGGATGATTTGAGTGCATTGCAGCAATCAAATGGTGCGCCTAATGGCAAAAAATTGAAACTCTTTTCTCCTAAATCAACAGTAAAATTCAATACCAGTACACCTCCAAAACCGCCCGTTCATCAGGGGGCAAATGTGGCAAATGGAGTGGTGTTTGATTATTACCTGCCGCACAATTGGGCAGATTCGAGTGAGCTGATTTTGGAAATTAAGGATGTGTTTCAAAATACCATTCGCACTTATTCTAATAAAAAATCGAAAAAACAAAAATCATGGATAGGCGGACCACCTCCGGCACAAATTTTACCAGCAAAAGCAGGACTTAATCGCTTCAATTGGGACCTTCGGCGCGAAACCTTACCTGCGGTTGAGGGTATTTTCGTGATGGGAGATTATCGCGGACATTTGGTGAATCCAGGTGATTATTTATTTAAAATGATGTCCGAAAAAGATACCTCCGTTGCTATGATTAAAGTATTGGCTGACCCGCGTTTGACGACCAATTTGCAAGAACATGGCAATCAGCAAATTATTTTAATGCAAATAGAAACGGCGGTCAAAGACATGCACCAATCTGTCAATCAATTGCGAAGCATCAAAAAACAATTGAGCGGGAGATTGGAATTATTGCGAGAAATGGAAGAACGTCAAGAGTTGGTCAAATTAGGGGAAAAAGCCCTGACTGCCATCACAAAATGGGAGGAAAAACTCATCCAACCCAAGCAAAAAACGTTTCAGGATGTAATTAATTTTCCGAATCAATTGAATGCAGAATTGCTGGGTTTGAAAGGGCAAATCGACCAATTGGACCCACAGCCGACGTATGGTGCGAAGCTGCGAGTAAAAGAATTAACCGCAGAGTGGGCAACGTACAAAAAGGATATTGAATTGATTTTGCAGCGGGAAGTGGCATTGTTTAATCGGATGTATGCGGAGGCGAAACTACCAGTTTTGATTTTGCCGAAAGAGTAATTAACCCCATTCATGAAGTTTACTAATTTTTAAAATTTAAAAACATGCGAAATTTATTTTTATTGGTCTTAATTG
>CAYUNA010000514.1:0-3946 GCA_964445895.1 uncultured Saprospiraceae bacterium
AAAAACCAAAGAAACTTTTGTTACACTGTATTAAACTTCTCGCATCATTAAATCATTTGCCAATTTCGTCAGTACCGATTTTCGTTCTTCTGAAACAGACACTTCCGCTAAATGTTCAAACGCCGTTTGCAAATAATCTTCTTTCACTGCTTCTGCTAACTCCCTAATATTCAATTCGTTAAAGATATCTTTCACTGCTTGAATTTTAATCAATTCATTGACTGTGGGCGTTGTCATCAATGACAGTAAGGCATTTTTATTAGATTCATTAGCAATTTCCAATGCTTTCAAAACCAAATAAGTTTTCTTATTTTGTACAATATCTCCACCTACTTTTTTACCAAATTTTTCGGGGTCACCATAAGTATCAAGAATGTCATCCTGAATTTGAAATGCCAAGCCTACATTGCGCCCAAATTGATAAATATGCTCCACATCTTCCGCACTTGCATTGCTGATAATCGCTCCCATCTGCATCGCACCTGCCAGCAAAACTGAAGTTTTCAACTCAATCATGCGCAGATACTCAGCAATTGTGACATTATCTCGTGTCTCAAAATTCATGTCGTACTGCTGTCCTTCGCAGACTTCGATTGCCACTTTGTTGAACGTTTTGTAAAGCGCAGGAATCTTGGTTTCATCCGCTACTTTTGACAGGTAATCATACGCTGCAATCATCATCACATCGCCCGAAAGAATTCCTGTATTCACATCGTATTTGATATGTACAGTTGGTTGACCACGCCGCAACGGAGCTTCATCCATAATGTCGTCATGCAAGAGGGTAAAATTGTGAAAAACTTCAACCGCAAAGGCAGCAGGCAGGGATTTTTCATAGGCATCGTCGAAAAGAGCGTGGCTCATCAACACCAAAACAGGGCGTAGCCGTTTGCCGCCGATACTCAAAATATAATTTACGGGAGCGTAAAGTTCAGTAGGCTCGCTATAGAATTGGTTTCCGACGAGGTATCCCTGAAAGCATTCTTGAAATTGGCTTAGAGTTTGCATAATATAAAATCAAAAAGTGAGCTTGGATAAGTTCTGTTAAGTAAAATTTTTGTGACAACATTACGGCAATTATTTATTCAACAAAAACCGCTATGAGTCGCAAAGATAATAGATAGATTCAGAGACACTTTATTTAAAGGAATTTTTATAGAGAAATATCGGCTTTCCTCCCTTTACGTTATTATTTTTTTTTTAAACAAATACTATAAATTTCACTCCCTCCAATAGATAATCAGTCAATATTATTGTAAGCACCGCTGTATGTTTTCATCAAATGTTGCTTTAGTTTTAATTGTAAAGCATTGATTATCGAAGTAAAAATTCACCCAATCTAATTCCGAGAGGATAAAATTGGTTATAAACAATAAATTACAATGACGAAGTCTAGACCTGTCAATATCCTATTGATTGAAGATAATCCTGGCGATGTACGCTTGACTCAAGAGGCATTCAAAGAAGGCCGCATTGATATCAGCATGGAAGTGGTGATGGATGGTGTCGAAGCCGTTAAATTTTTACAAAAAGAAGCTCCTTACAGCGACAAATTTACACCAGACCTGATTTTATTAGATTTGAACTTGCCCAAACGAGATGGTCGAGAAGTCCTGAAAGAAATTAAAGCAGATAATTTTTTGAAACGCATTCCAGTTGTGATTTTAACGACTTCTAACGCAGAACAAGATATTGTAAAAAGTTACAACCTACACGTCAACTGCTATATCAATAAACCAGTGGATTTTGATAAGTTTTTTGATATTATCCAGAAAATAGAAGATTTCTGGTTGACCACAGCAGTATTGCCAACAATGATGCGTTAAATTAACTATTGAAAGTCTACTCACAATGAAGTATAAAACACCTATTTTATTAATAGAAGATAATCCAGGCGATGTAGATTTACTGAAAATCCAGTTAGCTGAAGGGTCATTGAAATGTGACTTATTGGTAGCGGATTCGTTCATAGAAGCTACTAAGATGTTGGAGGAAAAAGAAGTCGAACTGGTTCTCCTGGATTTGAGTCTGCCCGACATTAGCGGGTTTAAAACATTGACCGCTTATTTAAATAAATTTTCTCGCATTCCAGTTATCGTACTGACTGGTATGAACAATGAAATTATCGGTAATCAATCCATTAAGGCAGGTGCTCAGGATTTTTTGGTAAAAGGTCAATTCGATGCAAAACTGCTTAGTCGTTCTATTCGATATGCTTTGCAACGTTTTAAAACGCACATCAAACTTGAAGAAACTGCACAAGAACTGGAAATCCATAAAAAACGATATGTAGAGGCTCAAGAAATGGCTCATTTTGGCAATTGGGAAATGGATATTGTGACCAATGAGATGAAATGGACTGCTGAAATATACCGCATTATGGGCATTACAGAAGGAAGTCTCGCCCCTTCCCTGACCAATTTTTTGGACTATGTGCATAAAGATGACCGACCAAAAGTAGAGGCGTTTTTTGAAGATGCTGCCAAGGATGGGAAAATGCATAAATTGGAACATCGGTTGCTAATTGACGGTATTTCTACCAAATATGTTGTTGCACAAGCCAAGGTTTATTATGATGAAATGACCAAAAAGATATTGCTTGTTGGTGGCTTGCAAGACATTACGGAACGAAAATTATCGGAAAAATTAATTATTGAAAAAAATATTACTACCAAAACGGAAAGCATTAAAGAAGAAGCTTTGGCAGAAATGGGTTTTCATATTCGAACTCCTTTGTCTTCCATCATGAATTTGTTGTACTTACTTGACAATACAGGAACAACCATACAACAAAAAGATTTTCTCAATGGTTTGAAAACCTCGGTTGATGATTTGTCTATTGCAACGACCAATCTACTGAATTTCTCGGTAATGGTATCTGACAATGTCAAAATTGAAGCAGAGGAGTTCAAAATTCAGGCTTTTTTAAAAGGTATTCAAAAAACTTTTCAACTAAAAGCAGATAATGCAAAACTCGATTTGAACTTAGTAGTTGATGGTAATTTACCAAAAAAATTGATTGCCGACACAAACAAAATCACTCAGATTTTATACAACCTCATTAATAACGCTATAAAATATACACCAGAAGGTGGTGAAATATTAATCCATGCTTCGGCGAAAAATATACAAAGTAATAACCTTGATTTGGTATTGCGGGTCTGCGATAATGGTGTAGGCATGTCTGCTTCTAAAGTAGAACAGCTTTCAAAAGCAGAAAAATTGCTGGAAATTTATTCAGAAGAAGAAGAGAGTATTGGCAAAAAGAAATTAGGCGTGGCGATTGTCTCCAAACTCACTCAAACGATGAACGGACAAATGTCTATTGAAAGTGTGGAAGAAGAGGGAACAACCGTGGAGATTGCGATACCCGTCACGGCGGTCAAGCAAACTCAAATGATTCTTAAAGATAAACCCGAAGCACCCCTAAAAATATTATTGGTAGAAGACCATATTTTGAATCAAATTGCAACTAAAAAAGTCTTGATTCATTGGTCAGATTTGGTAACGGTAGATATTGCCGAAAATGGATTGGTTGCCGTAGAAAAATACCGCGAACACGGCTACGACCTCATCCTCATGGATATCCAAATGCCCGTGATGAATGGCATTGACTCTGCTCGTCGGATTCGAGAAACAAGCGATGTGCCGATTATCGCATTGACCGCCAATTCGACCAAGCAAGAACAAGATAATTGCTTCGCAACTGGTATGAATGACTACCTTTCTAAACCATTCAAACCAGAAGATTTAAAAGCGAAAATTATGGGGTTAATTTCGATGGTGATGAATTAGAAATTGATATTACATGATTTTCGGGGCTTACAAAAAATGAATAGGGACTGCTTTTATAAAGTAGTCCCTATTTTTGTTAGCTTTTGTAGTAGTACTGTGTAAAGTCAGTTTCTTTATGTTTTTAGAAAAGGATTTTAAGGGGCAGAAATGA
>CAYUNA010000515.1:0-3944 GCA_964445895.1 uncultured Saprospiraceae bacterium
TTAGCCGAAAATTCACCCCTTATTTTAAATTAAATGATTATGAAAATAACAAATGTAATCCTAACAATTTTTATTACCGCCACAATTGCACAAGCCCAAATTACCGAACCAATTGGTGTAAATGAAAATATAGCAAGTGTTGTGGATATTCCATTTTCTGAAACTACAGAAAGAAGTAATTCGGGTAAACTGACAGAAAAAGGCGTTAAGCCAGTCACTTCAGACTTGGTCTTTTTTTGCTACCCTTCCTTGTTTTCCACAGAGCTATTCGTGACAACGAACTCGATTGAAGCCTCTGAAATTCAATTGGTTAACGAAGCTGGACAAACTGTTTTTAAAATCGAAACCGAAGGCATGATTGAAAACGAAAGACTGGAAATGCCGGAAACTTTGCCAGCAGGCACTTATTTTTTGAAAATGAAAGATAAGGAAGAAACAGCTATCCGACTGATGAAAAGAGATTAAAACTCCAAAAACTGACTTTGCAGCCGCTGAATGATTAAATTGGTCATTCGGCGGCTGTTCTCATTTTCGGCTTTGAAAAATAGAACCGTTTCCTCGGCGGTAAAATGTCCAACGATTGTTCCTAATAATAAATTTTTGAATTTCAAATCTTTGCGTATTGAATTCTCAATATACGCCAGTTTCGCATCTTCTATCATTTTGTGAAATACGCCTTTTCGCTTTTCTATATAATTTTTAAATAACTCAAATAGCAGGTCGTTTTGGAATTTTAGAATAGGTCGTAGGGTTCGATTTTGAAACTTCTCAGCGTCGGAGGTTGCGTTTTCGTCAATGATGACGGGGATTTGAGGACGGAGGTTGGTGAGAATAGTAGTTCGGTTTTGCATAAATAAAATTTGATTTCTTCTTTGAGAACCCCAAGGTGCATACCATAAAAATAGATTGAAATGGGGTAATTTTTCACCGCATTTCATTGAATTAAAAATTCGGGATGACTCCTGTAAAAAAGAATATTTCGAGGTATACTCGGTCTGAAAACCTTTTGATATACCCCCTATTTTAAATATAAATTTAGTGGGTGTTCTGAATAACACAATCGAAGTAAAATGGTTTGTAATAGTGAAAAAAATTACTCCTTTAATATTTTCCCACTATGAATAATCGCCCCTTCATTTCCAATTTCATAAAAATAATTCCCCGATTCTAATTTTTTCAAATCAATCACCGTCTTTTGTTCTGTTAAAACGACTTTCTTTACCTTACTTCCTTTTGCATCAAAAATCACCATTTCCAAAGGCTGCAAAGGCATTTTACTTAAACTAATATTAATGAAATCAGATGTCGGATTTGGAAAAACCGCAATTTCTGAAACCGCAATTTCATTCACATCATCAATAATATCTTCCACAATCTCAATCTCCGTTCGACCATCATTATTAACTGGAAATGCAAAAATTTGTTCCTCTTCATTAAAAATAACTGTCAAAGTATCGCGCGTAGTATTCCAATTCGTCGTCGGCAATTCTTGATTTTCAACAAACGGAAACAGCATTATTTTAAAGTCGGGTTCAACCGAATTGCTTTCCACAATTAAGCGGGGGCGGTCGAGATTTGGATTGTCATTATATGGAGTGCCATTGAAATAATCGAAGTATTCGAGCGTGTCCATGACTGCATTTGGCGCACTACCGTCGTAGCCTTCATTATTTAAAATACGTACCAAAAGGCGGCGATTGCCCGTAGTTGCAGGTTCGTGTAAAATCACGTCATTGCGGTAATTGTCATTATTTAAATTAACCACCGTTTCCTCAATCGTCAAATCTCGCGCAAGTTGTGCCAACCATTTAAAATTATGGGTATTGGCATCTTTTTTCAAATCATCAACAACTAAAACGAACGGATTTTCGCCTTTCACCATCGCTACCGTTCGCATTACTTTTTCCATAGGATTAAACGGACGTTTGACCATGCGTTCAAATTTTCCTTCCTGATGCCAATGTGGAAATTCATAAAAAGGCATATTAAAATGCGCTTCGCTTCGCGGTGTATATTGAAAATCGTTCCAGGTCTCTTCTATTGCCGTCCAATCATCAGTACCCAGCCAAGGGTGGTCGCCTGTCTGTGGAGACCAATGCCACTCCCAAGAGTACGCGTAAGTCGCATCGCCAGCCACTTTAGTCATGGCTTCATCGGGCGTATATTCGAGGATTTTACCTGGCTGTCGGCATTTATCTCCATCAGGGTCGCCCACGCCCATGCCTTCATCGTCAATCAAGATAGTCGAGTGAAACCATGTCGGTTGAAAATTGCTGCCACCGTAAGATTTGCGTACCCAGATTCGACCTAAACCACTCAAAGTGAAGTCATTACGGTCGCCGTGTGTATGTCCACCCATATCTTGCCGACAGTGAAATTGAACACCCAAAGCATTTTTATCTGTACTACTTTTCATCACTGCCAATCCTCGGTCATCTGCAAAATAATCTATTTCTACCGTTGCGTCCGCTTCCGCTTGCCAATCGCCAGGCGAATAATCCAACGCAAAAGCTGCCGCTGGAACAAAGTAATTATAATAGCTGTCATCGGGCAAAATTTGTTGATAAACGTAGCCTTCAGAGTCATTTTTTATCCATTGTTGAATGTAATTTTTCCACATAAAATCAACTGTTGGGTCGTTCGGAAAAATCCATTTCAAGCCAATAGCATCAGATGATTTGAATTTATAACCACCAGTTTCTGCATCTTCACCGCTACCGCCCCAGACATCGTACGACGTAAAAGCATGACCGAAGGGCTGCGTGATAGCGGGTAGAAATTGCTGCCCATAAGCCCGAACGTGTGGATGTCCAAGCAAACTGTACCCACGTTTGGCGCAGGCAATTAGCGTCGGCATAAACAAGTAATTTTTGCCCAGCCCTTCATAGCCAGCCCCTGATGAATACCAACCGTAATTGACAAAAGTATGCAACGTCCGCATCCATCTTTCAGTCAATTCTGGTTTGTAACCCGCTTCGCCTTCAAGTACCAGGTTGGGAATAATTTCAAAAGAATTCAGTGTCGCCCAGTTGCTTGTGCAAGTGTAAGCGGGCAAATATGCGCCATGTCGAGGCTCATCCGGAATGATTTTAGCAATGGCTTGCCGAACAATAACGCGCTGGTCTTCTGTCATAAAACCGTGCAATAAATCGTAAGTAATCGCGGTATGCATACCTCCAAAATGGTTGAAATGGTTGCTCGATGGTTCTACTAATGGGTCGTCAATTGCGAGACTTGCCCAAAAAGTGAGGGCTTTGGCTAAATCCTGTGCCAGGTCAGCATAGGAAACGCCTACATCCTCGTTCATTTCATTTTCAAAAAGCAGACATTCTAAAGCCAACATCGACATAATGGAAGCGGTAATGTGCTTTCGTTTTATCTCGACATCTGTCCAAACATTTGGGTTTTCTGCAACCAATTGGCTGTAATGTGATTCTGCGCTCCAATGTCCTGCGTTGCCGACCCAGCGGTTGCCAAAATCATCCAAAGCATAATCTGCATTTTGATTGTAATTGCCTGTGCCAACCAGCATAAGTAGGGTATAGGCGTGAATTTGTTGCCGTACCGCCTGACCACTTTCTAAGTTTTCCAAACGGCTTTTAATATCTGGAATATCGTCCGGGCCAAAGAAAATTCGTGGGTGAATTCCTTCTGGCGGCGCATGTGGAATGTCGCGTAAACCTTCTGTATTCCAAACTACTTC
This sequence comes from uncultured Saprospiraceae bacterium, assembly GCA_964445895.1. Taxonomy (GTDB): domain Bacteria; phylum Bacteroidota; class Bacteroidia; order Chitinophagales; family Saprospiraceae; genus CAYUNA01. The sequence continues at coordinate 3,704 of CAYUNA010000515.1, forward strand.
ACGCGCACCAAGACCAGGCGTATCGGAGTTGTCGTAATTGTCCCAACCATAGATAAAACCACCAGGTTGTGGGTCTTGTGCCATTAAAAATTGAACAGAAAACAGGCTGATAATCAGTAAGAAAAATCTCATGTGTGTATTTGATGAAAGTGAGTAAAACGAGGGGATTGTATCATTTAATTTGGAGTTGGCAAAAGTACGTAAAACTTCCATTTAACTGCCTGTCTACAGTGTGTAAAAA
>CAYUNA010000516.1:0-3942 GCA_964445895.1 uncultured Saprospiraceae bacterium
AGAAAAAATTACGGCGCATTCTGGCTCAACTTATTAAATTCATTTCACTTATTTACAAATTTAAAAACACTACTTTTTAAAATAGGTTTTAAAAACAGGGCTTTCGTTTCCACAAATATAACATTCTGAATGAATTTTTTAAAGGAACTTTCTATGAATAGGCGTTTTTATTCGATTTGTAAACAAATTATCGCCCTGCCAACTTCCGGTACTTCTCCACATTCGCCGCATCTCCCAACTTGCCGTACCCCAGATACATCAAATAATAATCCGATTGGGTAAACCGATTTTTAGGCATACTTTCCAATAAATTAATGGATTCCTGATATTTTTGTTGCCGATAAAGTACGTTGGCAAGACTCGTTTTGGAATAATGTCCGCGCGGAAAAATCTCTAAAGCTCGTTTCAACGCCCGTTCCGCATTATCCAATTCGCCGAGAATGATGTACATATTCCCGAGGTGTGTATGTCCCGTTTCCATGCGTTCGTAGATGGCAAGTCCTGCTTCTAATTCCGGAATCGCCTGACGGGCATATTCGCGGGCTTGGGCTTTGTCGATAGTCTGATATTCGACGGCTTTTCGAGCAAATGAGCCACCATTGTTTTTACGCATTCGAGCATTATTTGGAGAAGCTGCGGCATCGTGAGCGAACAGACCATAGCGGTCTTTCCAAATGGGTAAATGGCTCTCAATTTTAAAAATGGATGCGCCCAACAATACGCCTAATAATGCCAATGGTAAGATGTTTTTCTTAGCAAAAGTGCGGATGTTTGCGATGAATTTTTCATCTTCAGTTGGCTTCATTAATTGGTACAAACCATAGGCAACCAAAAGGCACATTCCGAAAACAGCGTTGTATAAAAAACGGTCATTATAGACACTTACATTCGTTGTGATGATATTAGAAAAAATCGACAAACCGATAGCATAGTATAAAATCGCGAAGCCGTAAACTCTTCGTTTTATCAAACCCATGATACCGAAAAATGCGAGTGCTAAATTTGCTAACAAGGCTACCCAAACTTGCCAATTGCTCCATTTAAACAAAGGAATCGTACTGAAAGAGTAGTCACTTAACAATTGATTTGGAAAGAAAGATTGTACCAAATAATGTCCCAAAACATAGACCCGAGAAGCGGTTGCCTCATTGGTATCAGCGGCGGCTAAGAGGGAATTGTCCAAATGTGTCAACGTCAAACCGGGATTAATTAAGTCACTGACCGATTTTGCATTCGAGACATCTCCACCCGTGATGACCATCGTTCTAATGAATAAATAAAACAGAATTGCAACAAAAAATGGACTAGTGAACTTTACGATTTCACCAATTTTCATGTTTCTAAAAAAGTACATCAATAACGGAATGACTGCTAATGTGGTGATGATTTCTTCTTTTGAAAATAAGCCAATTAGATAAAATAAAATAGCCAGTCCAAACTGCCAAATTTTGCGTTCATCCAGGTATTTTAACAATAGCCATCCAGCAATGATATAATTTAAAAAGCCTAAAATAGTATCTCGACTTTTGATATTTGCCACGACTTCCAGATGAATGGGGTGCGCCAGGAATAAGAGCGTTGTCATAATGGCTAAAATCGGATGATAGTCGCGGAGAAGTTTCGCTAAAAAAATAAATAGGAAGAAACCGGTCAGACCATAATACAGCAGATTAGTTTTATGATAAATGCCTGGATTAGGAGCAATTACGCCATTTTCCATCTTTTTTTCGTCAAACAAATCCAACTCAATCGCTAAGGTTGCCAATGGGACAGGACGATAGGCACGCGCATCGATATTTTCATTATATCCTCGAAAATAACCGGTTGTCCAGATGTCTTTCAGTCCACCAAAACCCTTTTTGACGTAGTTATTGTCCTTAATCACGGCATCATCATCATAGACAAATTCGTAATTGTGGCTCGGCGCATACAACCCGATGCCGACAATTGCCATCAATAAAGCAATGATTAAAGTTGATTTGGTTGAGAGAAATTCATTGACCTTTGGGCGTACCGTTTTTATCTTTTTAGGACGAGACGTAGCGGTAGTTTTTTTCTTAGAAATCGGTTTTTTCTTTGCCATTTTACTTGCGGTATTGCTGGTTTGAGAATACAGAGAGTGGTATTTTGATAACTACTCAGGTTAAAAATAGACAACTTTTGTGCCGTCGAAAAAAAAATGGGTTAAAATTTTATCTTTGCGCTCAAATGATGAGAAACTAATTGCCTTTTTCATTGTTTGTCAAGTACAAAATACCCGAGACACAGTCACGAGTAACCAATCATCAACCACTATTTTATTTTGTCAAAGAGTTTAGTCATTATACCCACTTACAACGAGAAGGAAAACATTGAAAAAATGATTGCTACGGTGTTTTCGTTGTCAGTTCCTTTTGATTTGCTGATTGTCGATGACGGTTCGCCTGATGGCACGGCACGGCTTGTTGAAAAGCAACAGAATAATTATGGAGGACGTTTGCATTTGATTGAGCGTTCTGGAAAATTAGGGCTCGGCACTGCCTACATTCGTGGTTTTGAGTGGGGACTGGAACAAGGATATGATTATATTTTTGAAATGGATTGTGATTTTTCACATCATCCGACAGATTTAGTTCGCTTGCATGAGGTGTTGACAAAAAAAGGAGGCGACGTCGCTGTCGGTTCGCGTTATGTACCAGGCGGTCAGTTGGAAAATTGGCCAGCGGATAGAATTTTTATCTCTCGTGGTGCATCGTTTTATGTACAATTATTGACTTTTATGCCATTCCGTGACCCAACTGCGGGTTTTGTTGGCTATCGACGCAAAGTGCTGGAAACCATTGATTTAAAAAAGATTCGCTTCGTGGGTTATGCTTTTCAGATTGAAATGAAATTCGCGTCGTGGCAATTAGGTTTTAAAGTCATAGAGATTCCGATTACGTTTACCGAAAGGGTAGAGGGCGTTTCGAAAATGTCAAAAAACATCGTGAAAGAAGCTGTTTGGGGGGTATTGAAAATGCGATGGAATGGTTTTTTTAATAGTTATCGGAAGAATTGAAGGTTTTTATAGTTTGAAGTCAAATCTCCACAGTTTTTTATTTAGGTTGATTAATCTCTTTTTCGTCAAATTTTTTAAGTATAAAAATTAACCCAAATCCTTTTTTTCAATATCGATAACCTCATTCTCCGCGTTCATTTCAGTTGAGTCATTTTCATTTGCAGTAGCAACGTTGCCTTCCTGAATTGCATTTTCCTCATTCTCCGTCTGCACTTCTCCACTAAAAAAACTTCGATGAAAGACTAATAAACTCAAAACTCCCGTCGTAATTGCTGTATCTGCCACATTAAAAACAGGTCGAAAAAATAAATAAGGCTCACCGCCCCATATTGGGAAACTTTCTGGAAAAACGCCTCGAAACATAGGGAAGTAAAGCATATCTACCACTTTTCCAAATAAAAATGGCGCATAACCACCTTCTTCTGGAAACATCGTTGCTACACCGTGATACGCTTCCGAAAAAATCAATCCATAAAAAGCGCTATCTAAAATATTACCCAAAGCTCCTGCAAAAATCAATGCAAAACAGACGAGTAATCCCATTGATGCACGGGCTTTGATGAGCAAGTTGATGTAATATCCCAAAAAGCCAACAGCCACCACGCGGAAAAGACTTAAGGCGAGTTTTCCCCAGCTACCGCCAAGTTCCAATCCAAATGCCATTCCGTTGTTTTCTACAAAATGAATTTTTGCCCAATCTAAACCAAAAATACCGAATTCTTCACCGATATGCATATTGGTTTTAATCCAAATTTTGGATGCCTGATCAATAATGATAACTAAAAGAATGACTAAAAAGACTACCGTTGATTTCTTCACGCTGTTATTGCTGTTTTTTTTAGTGAAAAGGAATAAGTGCTTGGACAAAAATAACTTACACAATTTATGACGGCATCTTTTTGGAT
>CAYUNA010000517.1:0-3936 GCA_964445895.1 uncultured Saprospiraceae bacterium
ACGATTAAATCGAAAACTAATTTTAATCCTCTCAAATCATATAATTAGGCACTACATCTCACTTTTAGTCCCCAAAACCCAGCCACAGCGTGGCGTCCCTCTTGGTAGCAATCATTCGCATATTTCCCAAAGCAGCAGCGCTGCGGCACTCTTAAATGCTCAATGTTTAAGAGTGCCACCGCTATGCGGTTTGGAGTAGTAGCCTGATTCGTGTTACCAAGAGGGACGCCACGCTGTGGCTGGATTTCGTTTAAGAATTAGTTCCCCCAAACGATTAAATCGAAAACTAATTTTAATCCTCTCAAATCATATAATTAGGCACTACATCTATTCCTTTCAACCCCAAAATTAAAAGTATTTCCTACTTTTAAAAATTTTAATTCAAATAAGATTTACTACATTTGCTTTCGATAAAACCTTTTTTTTAACAAAAAATCTAATTTACAATGGGTCAAAAAATTAAATATGGACTCTACGCATTGGTTGGAGTATGGTTACTCTACAGCGTATTTTTCAAAAGTGACACGCCAGAAATGACAACAGAAGAAGTTGCCATTCCAACTCAGGGACTTATCACCTATGTACAAGAAGTACAACAAGACCAATTTAAAATTGCAGACGAAGAGGTCATCGCAGACACCGCTTCAAGCTTAATTATCGCGACCTATTTGGATGAAACTAAAGACACTTTCACCTTGGCAGAAGTGCGCTTAATGGAATCTTCTGGCGGTGGCACAGGTCGCCGAAGCGGTATTGCACGGGCAGCCAGCTACGGTTTGATGGGCTACTTTATGGGACGCTCCATGTCCCGTGGACCATCTCCAGGAGCGTATGTTGACCAAAAAACGTATAATAAAGTAAGTAACGGCGCTGGTAGCTCGATGAAAAGCACCGCAGGCACTCGCACCGTCACTCGCCCATCTGGAAAATCTGGTTATGGCGGTGGACGCTCAACTCGGTCTGTCGGTGGATAATCGATTAGTTACCATACCGCCCATTTCGGTCAAATCACTGCGCAAGGAGGGATTGGACTGGTTTGTCAATGGTGAAAACCATGACTATCTTAGCGAAGAATACGTGCAGGTCACGACCGCTGAAATGGACGCATTTCGAGAAGCAACCAAAGAAGTTCACCGACTCGGTATCGAGGCGGCGCAATTGGTTGCTTCTCGCAATGCCTGGGCAGAAGCGGGTATTCCAAAAGTAGCCATTAATTTGGTTAAATATTCTTTGGAAAATGAATTAGAAAACCATCTCGTTGGCCGCTACGACTTCGCAGGTGGTTTGGAAGGAATGCCGATAAAATTACTGGAATTTAACGCCGATACTTGCTCACTGATGTGCGAAACTGCCTTCATCCAAGAGATGCGTTATGAACAGGAACGCCGCAAATTAAACGGTCGCCCCTTTAATGCTTTAGTTGATGGGCTGGCTCGAAAATTTCGGAATATCCTACACCACAACCCAAGCAAAGAACCTACCTTATTGATTTCCACACTGGGTAACGAAGAAGATATGTTAAATGTGCGCGCGATTGAAAAAGCGGCGTATTTCGCTGGTTTTGAGCACGTTGCACATGAAGTTGTCGAGAAAGTGATTTTTTCAGAGGAAGAGGGAATTTTTATTGAAGATGAAAACGGAGAATATCCACGCTTTGATTTTTGGTATAAATTCATGCCCTGGGAAATCATTGCTTACGAAGAAGAGGAGTTATTAGAAACCCTCGAAACAATCATTACGAATCAATTGTGCGTGGTTTTGAATCCTGCTTACACGATGCTGTTGCAGTCCAAAGCTATCATGAAATTCATGTATGAGCTCGCACCAAATTTGAAATACAACCTAAAGACATCCTTCCGCGAAAGTGATTTTCCAGACCATCGCTATGTGCGCAAACCTATGTTTGGGCGGATGGGCGATAACATCGCTTTTTATGATGGCAATAGCCGTCCAGAATATGAAACGGAAGGCGATTATGGTGATTATCCACCTGTCTATCAGGAACTTGCCAACTTCAACGAAGATAGCGAAGAACATCGATATCAACCGAGTATTTACTGGACTGGAATGTCGAGTGCGCTATGTTTTCGGCGACAAGATGATTTGGTGATTGATGATGATGCGGAATTTGTCGGGCATGTGGTTGGTTAGATATGCCGTTAAGACCCTACGGTATGTACACCTCTCGACTTGGTTATTAATTTTATAACTTTTCAAATATAATCCAGTTCTTTAACCTTTTTATATCCATCGGCACCACGAATTTCTTTTTTCAGACGGAGCAAAAGTTGGATTTTTCATAAAAATCCAGCTTTTGCTCTGTCTATAAAAAATAATCAGGTGGGGCAGACGGATAAAGGATAGAAAATGTACTTATTAACTGATGTTACGTACTTTGTATATTTCGTGGCGAAAACCTTTAGTTCATAATCGAATATCCGAACCGCCACGAGGGGTTTCTCAAGGGGAAGCAATTTTGAAAAAATTGCTTCCCCTTGAGAAACCCGCAGGCGCATAACGAAATATTAGCTAAAGTAAATTATTTTTTGCGCCGCATTTAATCTCATTTAAAATGTAGCAGGTGCGTAATATCAGTTATTAAAATACCGTCGCTACTGTTGTTGCTTTTTTACTCAAAGTTTTCTTCTTCAAATTCATCCAGATACCATTTCTTGGTTTCAACGTAATGGCCGGCAACAACTCAATTTTTTGCCCTTTTACCAAATCAAAATTATACCGTTCCAGCATTTTCAAAACCACCATTTGCATTTCCAATAACGCAAAATTTCGACCAATACACATCCGCGGTCCTGCACCAAATGGCATGTGCGCAAACTTGTGCCGCTCCTTAATTTGTGCTTTTGTAAAACGTTCAGGGTCAAACACTTCTGGGTTATTCCATAGTTTTTCAGAATGATGCAATCCGTAAATAAATGGAATGACTCTCGCGCCTTTGGGTATAAAAAAACCTTCAATTTCATCGTCTTCTTTAGCAATACGGTCAGTAATCCACGACGGTGGATAAATGCGTAAAGCTTCGAAAATAACTCGCATCAAATATTCCATACGCATTAGGTCGTCAAAGGTTGGCTTGCCATCACCGCAGATAGCTTGATATTCCAATTGAATCTTTGAAATGGCAATTGGATTTTGCTGCAATAAATAAAAAATCCAGGAGAGGATATTGGACGCCGTTTCGTGACCTGCGACAAAAAGTACAAGACTCTCTTCTTGTAAGGTTTGGTCAGACATACCCGTTTTGGTGTCTTCATATACGCTATTAATGAGCATATCCAAAATATCATCGTGCTCGCCACCTTCTTTTCGGCGGCTTTGAATGGCGTTTTTTATTAAGGCATTATTTTCGTCAGATAGGCGGCTGTACTCCTTGGTTTTCCCCGTAAAATTATACCATTTTAAAAGAGAAGGCATTCGCACCAGTTGGTTTAAAAAATCTTGTAGGGTCGTAAAATTTTTAAAGAATTTTTCAATCACAGGTAAATCCATACTTTTACCAAAAATGGATTTTGCCATTAAGCGAAAAGTCATTTGACGAAAAGTTTCATTCAGTTCAACCTTTTGATTATCAACAACTTGCCTGTCTAAATTTTCAAAAAATCGGTCAATCTCCAAATCTAAGGTTTCTACCAACTTCGACAATTTTTTACGATGAAAACTCGGCTGAATCATCCGCCGTTGTCGGGTGTGATATTCCCCGGTTGCTATCAACAATCCCTTTCCAATAAATTCGCCCAATGCGTCGGTATGCGCTACAGGTTTTTCATAATTCTGGGCGTTTTTCCGTAAAACATGTTGAATTATTTCTGGATTGACGGTTAAGATATTCGTCTTATTGTAGCGCAAACTAAAGCAATAAGTATCGCCATACTTTGCCAAATTATCCTTCATAAAAGGAATTGGATTTTTAAAAAACCG
>CAYUNA010000518.1:0-3921 GCA_964445895.1 uncultured Saprospiraceae bacterium
GCGCAAAAGTACGAGTATTGAAACAATGTTTAGGGTTTCAAGTTCCTGAAAAATAACTTTTTTTTAAAATAAGGGGCATTTAAGTAACGATGAAATAATAAGTCCGCCAAGTGGACAGTGTATTTTTTTTCTCAGTTTTCTTTTAAAAGAGGGAGTATTGTTGATATTATGACTGATTTTAAAAGGAAATAAGAATATATCCAATCTAAAACACTTTTGAAAAAATAAAAAACAATCCTACTTAAACCTTGTTACGCCCACGTAAAATTATTTTTGGTCATGGCAAAATCAGCTATTATTATTGGGTCCGGTATTGCAGGATTAGCAACTGCACTAAGGTTGCGACATAAAGGCTATGCAGTTACTGTTTTTGAAGCGAATGAATACGTTGGTGGCAAATTGCATGTGGTTAAAAAGAGTGGTTTTCGGTGGGACGCAGGACCGTCCTTATTTACGATGCCACATTTAGTCGATGAGTTGTTTGAGTTGTATAATGTAGCACCGACAGACCATTTTAGTTATTCCAAAAAAGAACGAATTTGCAATTATTTCTGGGAAGATGACACCACTTTTTCTGCCCATGCGGAACGCGATATTTTTATAAAAGAAGCTGCTAAAGAATTTAAAGTAGAGCCACAAAAAATAGCAACTTATTTAAAAAAAAGCAAAGAAAAATATGACCTGACCGCAGGGATTTTCTTAGAAAAATCGCTACACAAATGGTCAACTTATCTCTCGTTGGAAACCCTAAAATCCTTAGTTCAAAGCTACAAATTAGAGGTTAGTCAGTCTCTTGACACCACCAATCGAAAAGCTTTTTCTAATCCACATTTGGTACAACTGTTCAATAGATACGCCACTTACAATGGTTCATCGCCTTATCAAACACCAGGAATTATGTCGATGATTCCTCACTTGGAAATGCACTACGGAACGTTTTTACCAAAAGGCGGAATGCATGAAATTACCAAGAGTCTGTACCGTTTTGCCAGGCAACAAGGAATTGAATTTCGGCTAAATACCCCCGTTCGAGAGATTCTACATAAAAATGGTGTAGCCAAAGGGATTAAAACCGAAAATGAGTCAATATTAGCTGACATTCTTGTCTCTAATATGGACATTTTTTCGACTTACAAAACGCTGTTGAAAGACCTGGCTCATCCCAATCGAATTTTGCGGCAGGAACGTTCCAGTTCTGCACTGATTTTCTATTGGGGCATCGAGAAAACCTTTCCAGAATTGGATTTGCACAATATTTTGTTCAGCGACGAGTATGAAGCAGAATTTGATGCCATTTTTAAACAAAAAAGTCTTTTTCATGACCCCACAATTTACATCAATATCACTAGCAAACAAGAGAGAACGGATGCGCCTGAAGGCTGTGAGAATTGGTTTGTGATGATTAACGCACCAGGAAATTTTGGACAAGATTGGGAAACCCTCAGGCAGGAAGCAAAACGGCACATTATTCAAAAAATAAATCGTCGGTTGGACATTGATTTGGAATCGTTGATTGTGGCAGAAGAAGTACTCGACCCGATTGGAATCGAGACAAAAACCAGTTCGCATCGAGGCGCACTATACGGGGCTGCCAGCAACTCCCAATTTGCCGCTTTTTTGCGCCATCCCAACTTCTCCAAACAACTAAAAAACCTTTATTTCTGCGGTGGTTCGGTACATCCAGGCGGCGGGATTCCACTTTGCCTTTTTTCAGCAAAAATTGTCAGTGATTTAGTTCCAGACCTCCAGTAGGCTTTGTGAATGAGTTTTGAACGGCGATTAAAATTGCACTCAACCTCACTCATAATACTTAATCCAATTCATCTAAAATTTAATCATGCAAAAAGTCTTACAACTTAATAACAACAACAACTTACCCATTGATTATCAATCAATTGGAATCAATATCATCTGGTTATTTCATATCTCTGCTATCATTGGCATTAGCCTGGGTTTCTTCGATTTTTTTATTCCCAAAACAGCTTTAAATTTAGGCATTGCCTTCTGTTTATTGCTATGGATTTTTCCGATTGACTCTATCAAAAAGATATTGGCAACAGTTCTTTTTTTTAGTGTCGGGATGTGGGTAGAATATCTCGGCGTCAATTTCGGGTTACTCTTCGGAGAGTACGAATATGGTGCAAATCTGGGCTTGAAATTCAAAGGTGTTCCATGGCTAATAGGTGTCAATTGGGCGATGCTCGTTTTAATAACTGGCGCGATTGCCAATCAATTTAAAATTGCTCGTTTTTGGAAAGTAATGATTGGCGCAAGTCTGATGATTTTACTGGATTTGCCAATGGAAACGGCTGCTCCGATTTTCGATTTTTGGGAATTTACTGGTGGTGTTGCTCCTCTACAAAACTATATCGCATGGTTTTTAATTGCGGCTGTCTTACACGCTGTATTTCAAGGATTAAAAATCACTGGAAACTTCCATTTCTCTTTACATTTATACCTTTGTCAGTTTGTCTTTTTTACTTATTTCTACATTTATTATAGTTTTTAAACTTCCTATACCGCCCAATTCAAATAGACAACAACTGCTTCCCACCCCAACTTCCAAGTTCTTTGTAAGGTTGAAAACGAGAAAAAAGCTCCTCACTATACCACTCCAATCGTCTTGTTTTCTGGATGGCAACCTGGTGTTCTTTACTTTCGTATGCAAACTTTTTTACCGACTCCAAATCTTTCCACAAACTAAAAGTCGCCATCTGCAAAATGGGCACTTCCCCGATGCCTTTCGTGTAGATTAAGCCCTCATTTCCAGCCAAAGATTGATGAGAAACGGGAACATATTTCCAGAACTGAGGCAGCATCGACCATTTGATAGTTGCTCGTGTAATGACTGCTATTGCTGGATTTTTTGCCGATAACTGACTACTTTTTTCAAATGGATTACCGCCTGACCAGGCACCTCCTGCCGAAATATTTCGCATGTATAATGTCCACATTTCAGCGGTCTGATTTTCATACTTTTTTGTTAAAGCATTTTCTGTAAAAAATGTATTTGCGGCAGCTTCTGATTCCCAAATTTGCAACAGACTATACACCGACCAATCGGGCAGCGGATTAAAACCAATGCCTTTGCCACTACCCATCAATTTGTAAAAAGAACAACCAGCAACTTTGCTCAAATCTACATGTGCAAATTGCATCATTTTAAACGCCCACAGCTTGTTGCGGAAGCCGTTATATTTGAAAAAAGTAATGGTTGTGATTTGTTGACTCAACGGTGTTTGATTTAATTTTTCTACCACAAAAATAAATTTCCTACCAACTAATTTCCCCGGCTCCTTCTCTTAAAATATCAAATTCGCCCTTCGTACAATCTATCACTGTCGAGGCCACGTTGCCCCCAATTCCGCCATCAATCACTAGATTAACCTGATTTTTGAAGTCCTCAAAAATATCAATTGGATCGGTGAAATATTCCAAAATTTCGTCATCATTTTTCAAAGAAGTCGTCAAAATTGGTCGTCCTAACTGTTCCACCAATTCCAGCACAATATTGTTATCTGGTACCCGTACACCGATGGTTCGTTTTTTGTTTTTAAACATTTTCGGCACTTCGTTACTGGAGTTTAACACAAAAGTAAATGCCCCGGGTGTATTCTTTTTCATCAACCTAAACGTCTCATTATCAATCTGTTTCGCATATTCCGCTATCTGCGCAATGTCTTTACAAATGAACGACAAACGTGCTTTCACAGGGTTCAATCCCCGTAATTTACAGATTTTATCTACTGCTTTTTGATTGAAAATATCGCAGCCAATTCCATAAACTGTATCGGTTGGATAAATGATAATTCCGCCTTTTTCCAAAATTTTGACCGCCTGCTGAATTTTGCGAGCATCAGGATTTTCTGGATGAATTTCTAATAGCATAGTATGTTTTTTTTACGGTTTATGATGGACAGT